>JAJXYM010000407.1 GCA_021780585.1 Deltaproteobacteria bacterium | reverse complement strand
GTCGCCGCGATATAGTTTTCGACCGCGTCCGGCGTAATCGCGAATTCCTCGCCGCCGAAATCGCGCCCGACGTATACTTCCTTCGCTTCGAAAATTCCCGCGCCCATCGCGCTTCGCCTCCGCCGCTCGTCCGCTCGCGCCGCCTACGGCTTCACGGCGGCCTTGGCCGCGAAGCGCTCGTCGAATTTGGCCCGCGCGACCATCGCCCGGGTATGCGTACCGCCGCCGATTTCGTCTTTTTCGTCGAACGCGCGCACTTTGAATTCCACCCGCCGCGCATCCGCCGCCGTCACTTCCGCCTCGGCCCGCACCCGCCAGCCCTCCGGCGTCGCCGCCGTATGGCTGACGTTGACCACCGCGCCGACCGTCATCTCGCCCGCTTCGAGATAGGGCTTGATCGCGTCCATCGCCGCCATCTCCAGCGCCAGGCTCATGAAGCAGGTCGCCAGCACGGGCGGCAGCGACGGTTCGAGCGATCCGGCGAGCTGATCGCGCCGGACGATAAATTCATAGCTTCCTTTGGTTCCGATCGGCGGCTGCCGCATCGACGTTCTCCTTCGAATTAGCGCGCGGCGCCAGCGTCCGCGCGCCTCAGCCCCATCGCGTCCAGTTTCCTGATCGCCCATGTGACGCGATCATTGCCCCAAAACGGTTCGCCCGCGACGATCAGCGTTGGCACGCCGAAGACCCCGTCGCGTTCCGCCTGCTCGTAGGCCTGCGCCAGATCGTCGCGTCCGGTAAACGCCGCGTAGCGGGCGAAGTCCTCGGCGTCGAGTCCGACTTCGCCCATCACGACCGCCAGCGCGGCCGGCTCCTCGAGTTCCAGCTCGCGCCGGAAGAAGCGCTCGAACACGATCGGCGCGTAAGCGCGGAACTTGCCGTGGCGTTCGGCGTACAGCCCGCTCATCAGCGCCAGGCGCGAGTCGTAAAGTTTGCGCGGTCCGCGAATAATCAGCCCGCGCTGATTGGCGAAGCGGCGCGCGTCGAGGTAGAGATAGCGCACCTTGTCCCAATCGCGCGGACCGCGCTCTTCCAGTTCGCCGCCATAGGCCAGGCGCGGCTCGAAATCGCGCGGCACGAAGCGCAGGCGCACCCGATGGGTCCGTTCGAGATCGCACGCGGGCGCGAGCGCCAGAAAGCTGAACGGACTCTTGAAGTCGTAGTAGAAACGAATTTCCTCGCCCGCGTCCATCGCGCCTCCCGCATTGTCTGAATAGCGGAATTCGGCGCGGCGCAAAAGCCGCGGGCGGCTTCAGCGCGGCCGGCCGGAGCCCGCGGCGGGCGGAAAATGGATCGTGAAGGTCGAACCTTCGCCCTTGCGGCTGGCGACCGTCAGCCGCGCGTCGTTGAGTTCGAGATAGCGGCGCGCCAGCGCGAGGCCGAGGCCGGCGCCCTCGAACCGGCGCGTATAGCCGGAGTCTTCCTGCGAGAACGGTTCGAGCAGACGCGGCAGATAGTCGTCGTCGATGCCGACGCCGGTGTCCGCCACCGCGATCCGCGCGCCGCCGTCCTCGGCCACGCGATAGAGCCGCACGCGCACGCCGCCGCGTTCGGTGAACTTGATCGCGTTGTCGATCAACTGGCGCAGCGCCTGCGCCAGACAGTATTCGTCGGCGCGCGCCGCCGCGCCCGGCTCCTCGATTTCGAGCGCCAGCGCGAGGCCCTTTTCCGCCGCCGCCGCGCGCGCCTCCTCGACCTGCCGCGCGACCATCGCGGCCAGCGCCAGATGCGCGCGATTCAGTCCGAAATCCCCCGATTCGAGCCGCGAATAGTCGAGGATGCCGTTGATCGTGCGGAGCAGCCGCCGCGACGCCCGCCCGATCGCCTCCAGATATTCCGCCTGGCTGTCGTCGCCGCGCTCCGTCAGATAGTCGCCGATCAGATCGCTGTAGCCGAGGATGATATTGATCGGCGTGCGGATTTCGTGGCTCATGTTGGCCAGAAACGCCGACTTGAGCCGGGTCGCTTCGAGCGCGGCGTCGCGCGCCCGCTTGAGCTCCTCTTCCGCCCGCTTGCGCTCGCTGATATCGCGCGCGATCGCCGCCACGCCGGTGACCACGCCGCCGGCGTCGCGAATCGGCGAGAGCGTCACCGAGACGTCGATCGCCGCGCCGTCGCGCCGGCTGCGCAGGGTTTCGTAATGATCGACCGGAGCGCCCGCGAAGATCCGCGCGAAGCGCCGCTCGAGCTCCTCGGTCCTTTCCCTGGGCAGCAGCGTGGCGAACCGCCGGCCGATCATTCTTTCCGCCGGATGGCCGTAGAGGCGTTCCGCGCCGCCGTTCCAGCTCGTGATCGCGCCGTCCGCCTCGAAGCTCATGATCGCGTCGTCAGAGGCGGCGACGATCGACGCCAACAGCGCCCGCGCCTGTTCGGCCGCGCGCCGATCGCTGATATCGCGCAGATTCACCAGCAATCCCGGCTCGCCGCCGATTCGATCGATCGCGCGGGTGACGATTTCGCACACGCGCCAGTTGCCGTCGCCCGTCAACAGCCGCAGCTCGCATCGCGCCGGCACGCCGGGATGGGCGCGCGCGGCGGCGAAATTCTCATCGCGCAGCGGCAGGTCCTGGGGATGGACGAAATCCCCGCCGGCCCTGCCGATCAACTCTTCCGGCGGCGCGCCGAACATCTTGCCGCCCGCGCCGCTGATGAACCGCACGCGATTTTCCGCGTCCAGCACGACGATAATATCGGTCGAATTCTCGATCAGCGTGCGCAGATAATTTTCGCTCTCGCGCAGCCGGCGCTCGCCGCGCGAACGTTCGATCGCCACCGCCAGCACATTGGCCAGCGACCGCATGAAGCCCGCGTCCTCGCGCGAATAGCGCCGCGCGGTCCGCGCAAACGCCGAAAGCACGCCGACCTTCGCGCCCTGCGACTCGATCGCCACCGAGATCCCGCTGCGCGCCCCGCGCTCCAGCAGTTGCGCATGGGGGGTGAAGCGCGCTTCCCGGCCCAGGTCCTCGCTGATTACCGGCTCGTTCGCGTTCAGGGTGAAATGCGAAAGCGAGTCGTGCTCGCGGGCGAGGCGCAGGTTGAGATAGTTGCGACGATCGTCGCCGGTCGTCGCCCCCATCCCCAGATGGTGGCCGTCGGCGTCGAGCTCGAGCACCGAGGCGAAATCCACTTCCAGTCCGTCGCGCGCCATCTCGGCCGCCTCGCTCAGCAACTCGCGGGCGCTCGCGTCCTTGAGCGCGCGCGCGGCCAGCCGCGCGACCGCTTCATGCTGCCTGAGCCGCGTCAGGATCTCGCGCTCCGCCCGGACGCGTTCGGTGATATCGGTGCTGACGCCGAAGGCTCCCGTCAACGCGCCATCGCCGTCGCGGATCGGTCCGCGCCAGACCTCGAAATAATGGTCATTAAGGTTCATGATCGAAGTGCTGGCCGTGCCCGCCAGCGCCAGCCGCATCCCTTCGACCAGATGGGGCCGTTCGCGATGGACCTCGAAGGCTGACCGGCCGATGATCTCGGCCGGCACGGCGCCGAGGATCCGCGTGCCGCGGCCCTCGAGCAGGGTGTAGACGCCGTTGCTATCGATCGCGGAAATCATCAGCGGCGCATGATTGATCACCTCGCGCAGGCGGCTGGCCGTCTCGCGCAACTGATGCTCGGCGCGGCGCAATTCGGTGATATCTCGCATGATCCCGAGTCGGCGCCGCCGCCCGTCCGTCTCCAGCATTACCCCCGACCACAACACGATCAGCTCGCGGCCGTCGCGCAACCGCAGTTTGCCTTCGATATTGCGGACGACGTTGCGCTCGCGCAGCGCTTGTTTGATCAGCGCGACCGTGGCGGCGGCGAAGGCGAGCCCCAGCTCCGCCGGCGTGCGGCCGATCGCCTCGTGCCGCGCATAGCCGGTGACGCGCACGAATTCGTCGTTCACGTCGAGAAAGCGCCCGTCGTCGTCGTCGACTATGGTCAGGATGTCGGCGTTGTGGCGGAAGAACGCCTCGAATGGCTCGATCACGCCGCCGTTCGCGCCGGCCGAATCCGGCGCGGGCTCACTTTCACCCTCCGTAAGCGGCTCAGCGTCGCGGCCTGCTCCCGGCGCGCGAGACTTGTCGTCACGGTTTCGGGGTTCCGCAGTCTTTCGCAAGGGCAAAAACCTGACCATTCAGACCAACGGAGCAATCGCGATGCCATCGGCGCGCGGCAAAAAAGCCCCGTGGTCTATTTTCACCGATACGCCGCCCGGATTGGCGGCGACGAGATCGTCAAAGCGCCCGCGACCCGCCGCATCACGGTGACGCCGCACCAGCGCGACCGGCCGCGAGCGCATGACGCGCCGCCGGCAAAATTCCGGCGCTGCTCGCGCTTCGCCGCTCATTCCCAGCGCGCGCCGTCCGTCGTCGCGACGCCGTCTTCCGGACCGTGCGCCTCGATCGCGCAACCGGGGCGCGCGCCTGCTTTCGCCATAACTTCGTGGATCGCCTCGATCAGAGTAGGGCGTCTGACCGGCTTGCTCACATGCGTATCGCATCCCGCCGCGAAACTTTTATGCACCGCTTCGTCCAACACCGACGCGGTCAGCGCGATAATCGGAGTGCGCGCGTGGTGATGCTCGCGTTCCCATTCGCGAATTATTCGTGTCGCTTCATAGCCATCCATAACCGGCATCTGAATATCCATCAACACGACGTCGAAATGGCCCTCGATGAATTTGCGCACGGCGACTTCGCCGTTTTCGGCGGGCTCAAGCCGCCATGGCGTCTTGCGCAAGAAAGCCTCGATCAAAAGCCGATTGTCGCGCGAATCGTCGGCCACCAGGATGCGTATCGGCGCCTCCGGCGGTGCGGGCATAGCGCCAACCGGCGCGCTGGCGGTGAGATTGACCGCGGGCGTATCGATCACGCCGCAACCAGTGCGGAACGCGCCCGGCTTTTCGGCCGCGGCGTCCTCCGGCGGCGCGACCTTCGCAGGGTCCGCGTCGCCCGAATTACAGCGCTCGGTGAGCAGCGCCGTAATCGCGCGCATCAGCTCACCGCGCCGAACCGGCTTGATCACATGATGATTCAGGCCAAATTTGCGCAAATCGAGCAGTTTTACGTTGAGTTCGTCCGTCGTCAGCATCGGCAGGATGAGCGTGGCGCGTCGCGTCTGCCGCCTGATTCGGCGCGCCAATTCCAGCGCGTCAGCGCCCGGGATGCCGCAATCGAGCAACGCCAGCCGATAGGGCGTTCCCGCCTCGTGCGCCTGGCCGAGCGCCGCCAGCGCCTCCGCGCCGCTGGCGACCGCGGTAATCAGCGCGCCGCGCGCCGCGAGCAATTCGCCAAGCGCAATCCGATTAACGGCGGTGTCGTCGATGATCAGGACGCGCGCCCCGGCGAGATCCGGAGTCTCGGCGCCGCCGGTCGGATGCGCAGTCGCGACCGCACCGCCGGCGAACGCCAAGCGCGCCGTGAAATGAAACGTGCTGCCGCGTCCGACTTCGCTTTCGACCCAGATATTGCCGCCCATCAGTTCGACCAGTTGCTTGACGATCGCGAGCCCCAGCCCGGTCCCGCCGTACTTGCGCGCGGTCGAGCTTTCGGCCTGGGCGTAACTGGCGAAGATGCGTTCGCGCTGATCCGCCGGCACCCCGATTCCGCTATCGGCGACGCTGAAATGCAGCATCCCGGGCGCGTCCGCGGCGGGCGCGATTTCCAGCGCGATCGCGCCGCGATCGGTGAACTTGAGCGCATTGCCGATCAGATTGACCAGCACCTGCCGCAGCCGCAGCGCATCGCCCATCAAAGTGGCGGGCACGTCGGGCGCGACCCGCACCGCCAGTTCCAGACCCTTTTGATGCGCGCGGATCGAAAATGTCTCCGCCACCCGTTCGACCAGCTCCACCAGGTCGAATTCCGCCGTCTCCAGCCGGAGCTTGCCGCTTTCGACCCGCGCGAAATCCAGGATGTCGTTGATCAGGTCGAGCAAGGCGTTGCCGTTGTTGATCATGATGCTCAAGTATTTGCGTTGGTCGTTGGCCAACGGCGTGTCATTGAGCAGCTCCGCCATGCCCAGAATCGAGTTCATCGGCGTGCGGATTTCATGCGACATGCTCGACAGGAAATCCGACTTCGCCCGTGACGCCGCCTCGGCGGTCCGGTGCGCTTCGATTAGCTGTTCCTCGGCTTGTTTGATTTGGCTGATGTCGCGGGTGACCGCGATTACGCACGGCCCCTGGCTCAACTGGACGACCGCGCCCGAGATCAGGCACGGCACGTTCACGCCCTGGCGGGTGCGGAACGTCGCCTCCAGATTGCGCACCTGGCCGTCGCTTCTCAGCCGCGCATTGAATTCCTTGCGCTCGGCTTCATGCGCCCAAACGCCGAGTTGCCGATCGGTGGCGCCGATCGCGTCCTCGCGCGTATAGCCAGACGTCAGGAATTCGCCGCTGACGTCGAGATAGCGGCCGTCGGGAAAGCGCGAGATGGTGACCACATCCGGATTGGCTTCAAACACCTTCCAAAGCTTTTCCTCGTTCTCGCGCAGCTTCGCCATCAGCCCCTGATTGCGCCGCCGATAGCCCTCGCCGACCGCCGCGGCAAACTGCGCCAGCGCGACGCCGGTCAGGATCGCCAACCATCGATAGAATCCGTAAGCGTCGCGACTCGGAACGATGCGCGCATTCAGGCCCATCGCCGCCACGCATAGCGCGGAAAAAGCAAACTGCCAGCGAGGCCCCCACGGCGCCACGATCGCCGTGCCCATGCCCAGCAGTAAAATCGCGATGAATAACGCGAACTGGTCGTCGCTGATCAGGCTGATGGCGGTCGCGCTCAGCACCAGCGTGACGCATAAGCCAAACGTCAGCGGACGCCAATGCCGCCGATAGGATTCGCTCCACGTCAGCCCGAGCGCCAGCGCCGTGACGCTGAGGTCGAAGCCGAAAATTGGCGCCAGCGCGGGAATCAACCGCGGCGTTGAATAGGCGACGACGCCGAAATTCATCGCGGCGTATACGAAAATCGCCGTGATGCCGCCGCGGATCAGTCGCAACGCCTGATCGTCAGCCGACGCGGCCGCCCCGCTCGCCGTCGCCGTGCGGTTCTTATGCGCCTGCGGCTTATTTCGCTGTTCGACTATCCGGCCGTCGCTGGAGTCCCCAACCATTCGCCCTCTCGTCCGCCCCTTGGAGCCGCTGATGCCCCTACTTTTAGTAGCAAGCTCGATGCCCAAAGCAAATCGCGACGACCCGTTTCTCCCGCCCATCCGGAATCCCGGTCGGCGGCGCGGCCTGCTTATTTCGATTTCCACCAATGTGCGCGTCTCAGCGCGTGGTACGATAACTCCGCAAACCGACTATCCCGGCGCTATTACGATCATCTCGCTATTTTATTGCGCACCGGCGAAATCTTGCCCGCCGCGCAGCGTGAGGATTGTTGTGCGGCGCGCAACATCGATGCATCCGCGCAACACCGTCGATTCGCGTAATTAGTCAGAATTATGTATTCATTGGCTATTTGCGCTCCACGCATGATCTGGCCGCTCCGGCTACCGGGGTGGATTCGAGGCGGCCGGCGGCCATCCGCGGGCGTCACGCGTTTCGGCGCCTGCACAAGGATGGCGCGTTGAGCGACATCGCGCGCGTCGAATCGGGACTCCTGGCGTGCTTGCGGCGCCTGAATTGGCACATCGATTCTGCTATGGTCCGCAATCATGAGCGGCACGTGGCGTCAACACCGCGTGCCGCGCGATGATCTTCGACCTGGATCGCAAAAGGACGCGCGCCGATGGCTCTACGAATTCCGACCGCCGACGATCTCCGGCAGCTCGCCGCCGCCAACGATTTTTCGCTCAGCCCGGACGAAGCCGCGGACTTCGCGGAGCTGATGCCGGCGATGTTCGAGGCGCTCAACGGACTCGATATGGCGCCCGCGCCGGCCGCGCCGCGCAAATATACCGACCGCGACCCCGGCGCGCGGCCGGCGACGCATGACGACCGCTTCAACGCGTTCATTCGTCGCTGCCGCGTGGTCGGCGCGCCGTCCGGAAAGCTCGCCGGCAAACGTATCGGCATCAAGGATAATATCGGCGTGGCCGGCGTGCCGATGACCTGCGGCTCGTCCGTGATGGAGGGTTACGTGCCGGAACGCGACGCGACCCTGGTCGCGCGCATCCTCGACGCGGGCGGCGTGATCGTCGCCAAGACCAATCTGGATAACTTCGCCTTCTCGGGCGGCGGCGACACCAGCTCCTTTGGTCCGACCCGTAATCCTCACCACCTCGACCATCTCGCCGGCGGCTCGTCGGGCGGTTCGGCGGCGGCGCTGTATTACGACGATATCGACCTCACGATCGGCGGCGATCAGGGCGGCTCGATCCGTATCCCGGCCTCATGGTGCGGCGTGGTCGGCCTCAAGCCGACGCATAGCCTGGTGCCGTACACCGGATGCTCCGGGATCGATCCGACTTTCGATCACGCCGGCCCGATGGGCCGCACGGTCGCCGACGTCGCGCTGATGCTCGAAGTGATCGCGGGCGCCGATCCGGACGATCCCCGCCAGCGCGAAGTCGTCGTCAATCCCTACACTCAGGCGCTTGGCCACGGCGTCGCCGACAAGCGGATCGCGGTGGTGCGCGAAGGTTTCGGCCTGCCGGTCTCGGAACCGGACGTTGACGTGGCCGTTAATCACGCCGTGGAGGCATTGCGCGAAATGGGCGCGACCGTCGACGAAGTCTCCATCCCGGCGCATCGCGAGGCCGACCGGATCGTTTGGGGCTTGATCGCCGAAGGCGCGGCCGCGCTGGTGCATGGCAACGGCGTCGGCTATCACTTCAAGGGCTATTACGACGCCGGCTTCGCCTCCGCCTTCGGCCGTTTTCGCAAGGCCCAGGGCGACGATCTGCCGCCCACGCTGAAGCTCGTCACTATAATCGGCAGCTATCTCAACCGGCGCTATCACGGCCGGCTGTATGCCAAGGCGCAACAATTGCGCCCGGCGTTGCGCGCCGCCTATGACGCCGTGCTGGACCGCTACGACGCGCTCGCGATGCCGACCACGCCGATGAAGGCGCATCGTTACCGTCCCAATCTGCGCCCCGGCGAAATTATCACGCACGGCTTCGCGATGACCGTCAACACCGCGCCGTTCGACATGACCGGCCATCCCTCGATCAGCGTGCCCTGCGCGATGTCCGGCGGGTTGCCGGTCGGCCTGATGCTGACGGGCCGGCAGTTCGACGAAATGGCGCTGATCGCGATCGCCGCGGCGTTCGAGCGCAACGTCGATTGGCGCCGCGAGCGTTAGCCTTTCAGCTCGCAAGGCGCCGCGCGCCGGCTACGAGCTGGTCAGCGTGCTGTTGGTGCGGCTGACATTGTTGGAAAGGTCGCGCCCCATCAATTCGTAGCCAAGCAACGCCACGAGCGCGACCGCGGTGAGAATCAGCGCGTATTCGGTCATCGTTTGCGCGCGCGGAAGCCGCCGCCAGATCGCGCCGATTTTCCCTCGCTTCGCCATCGGAGGCCCTCCCGTAAATTTCCCGTCCATGCGCCCGGTTTATCGGCGTGCCCGCGGCGTTGCCTGATTCAGGCGATTTTCGCGCGCATTTCAGCAATATGTCCGAACATATATTGAATTGTCACCAATCCGGACGCCAAATCACGAAATTACGCAAATTTTAGTCGATTGTGCTTGCAAGAGTCCATCAACAATTTCATAGCTAATTCTGTCGAACCAAAGGCCTCAGACACGTTTGCCAACGCCGCGCCTCGTGATCGCCTTGGCAAGCGCCCCGACGCGATCGATACTGGAGCAACGGCCGCGCGGGCGGTCCGAAGACGAGCATGCCTCAGCCAACCGCATCGATTCGCGGCTATCACGCGCATATCTATTACGACGCGGCGTCGCGCGAACGGGCCGCCCGGATCCGCGAGCTGATTGAGATGAATTTCACCGTGGTGATGGGCCGCTGGCGCGATCAGCCCGTCGGTCCGCATCCGCAGGCGATGTACCAGGTCGCGTTCGCGACCGCTGAATTCGAGCGAATCGTGCCGTGGCTGATGCTGAATCGCGACGAGCTCGTCGTGCTGGTCCATCCCGAGACCGGCGACGATTACGCCGACCATGCCGAGCATGCGCTCTGGATGGGGCGCAAGCTCGAGCTCAAGCTCGATTTTCTGCGTAATTTGCCGCCGCGATAACGCCTGCCGCCAGACGTTTCAGGCCGCTGGCGGCGTGGGTCTCGCCAGCTCGCGCCGCAGCGCCTGCTGTTTTTCGCGCAGCGTGGTCATCAGTTTGTCGTAGCCGTCCTGATTCAACACGTGATTGAATTGCGTGCGGTAGTTCGCGATCACGTCGATCGCCGCAATCGTCAGATCGTAAACCCGCCATTCGCCGTTCGTCCGATGCATCAGGTAGTTCACCGCGATCGGGTCCTTCTGCTCGGGCACGACGATCGTGCTGTAGACGGTCGCGTAATCGGAACCGTCGAAGGCTTCGCGCGCATAGTTGAAGCGCACCGCCGGCAATTCCCGCTGGACCTTTTTCACTGCGTAGTCCTGCAGCTTGGTCAGGTAGGCGTCCTTGATAAATTCGGTGAACAGCGGCACGAATTCGGCGCGCTGCGCCGGCGTCAACGTGCGCCAATGGTAGCCCATCACCGACCGCGCCATCGCGGCGAAATCGAAATACCGGTCGGCGACTTCGCCCAGCTTCGCCCGCCGCGTCTTGAGCGGCATCCCGGGATCGCGGAACAGCGCGATCACCTCGGCGACGCCGCTCTGGACTTGCGCCATCGGATCGCCCGCCGGCGCGACGGCTGCGCGGCTCGCGTCCGTCGTCGTGGGCGACGCGTTCGCGGCGCGGGCGTTGGCCGGCGTGGTCGCAAGCGCCGCGGCGAGCAGCGCGAGCGCCACAATCGTCGCAACCACGCCGCGGCGGCCAGACGCAATTTTGCCCGCCGTCCGCATCGCGATCCGTTCCGGCTTCGACCGCTGAACCATACCGGTTATTGTAGCGTTTCGCGCGCGTCTGAATCAGCCCATCCCGCATCAGCGGTCGCCGGCCTCATCCGGCATCTTCAATTGTCATTGTGAGCGAAGCGAAGAATCCCGCGCCGGGGTCAATCAAGATCAACGTCAGCCGTAGGGCCGGATACCGGCCGCCGCTGGCGGACGTGATACCGGCGTCGCCAGCGGCTATTCGCCGAAGCGGGGAATTCCGGCGAGCGCGTCGGGATTCTCCAGCGCGGAAAGATCGCCCGGTTGCTTGCCCAGATGAACCGCGCGCACCACCCGCCGCATGATCTTGGCGTTGCGCGTGCGCGGCAGATCGGCGACGAAATGGACCGCCTGCGGACGCAACGGCTTGCCCAGCACGGCGGCCACTTTGTCGGCGATCTCGCCCGCCAGCCGCGGCGACGCGGTCGCGTCCGGCGTGAGCACGACGAACAGGACGGGAGCTTCGCCCTTGGTTGGATGGGGCACGCCGATCGCGGCCGATTCCCTGACCGCCGGAACTTCACTCGCGGCCGATTCGACTTCGGCGGGACCGAGCCGCTTGCCCGCGATCTTGAGCGTGTCGTCCGATCGTCCCAGCAATAGCCAGTCGCCGTCGTTGTCGACCAGCGCCCAATCGCCATGCACCCAGACGCCGTCGAAGCGCCGCCAGTAGGCGTCAAGATAGCGCTCCGGATCGTTCCAAAAGCCCTTGGTCATCCCGGGCCAGATATTCAGCGCGGCGAGCTCGCCGACCGATCCGACCGTTGGCCGGCCGTTTTCGTCGAGCGCGGCGACTTCGATTCCCGGCGCGGCGCTGTTGAAGCCGCACGGCTTGATCGGCCGCATCACCACGCATCCGAGCAGACCGCCGGCGATTTCGGTGCCGCCGGAATAATTGATTATCGGCATCCGCCGCCGGCCCGCATGTTCGAACAGCCAGTTCCAGGCTTCGGGGTTCCACACTTCGCCGGTCGAGCCGAGAATTCGGAGCGAGGAAAGATCATGCCGCTCGATATGCTCGGGACCGCTCGGAATCAGCGCGCGCACCAGCGTCGGCGAGATTCCAAGATGAGTGATGCGATGGCGCGCGACCATGCTCCAGATACGGTCGGGCGCCGGAAAATCCGGCGCGCCTTCATAGAGAAACGCGGTCGCGCCCAACGTCAGCGCGCCAATTATGAGCCATGGCCCCATCATCCAGCCCATGTCCGTGAACCAGAAAATTCGTTCGCCCGCGCGCACGTCGAACAGATGCGCCATATCCTGCGCGCCCTTGAGCGGAAAGCCCGCGTGATAATGCACGGTGCCCTTGGGCCGGCCGGTGGTGCCTGACGTATAAATAATCATGAACGGGTCCATGCTGGCGGTCGGCGCGGTCGCGGCCGATTCCGCTTCGGCGGCGACGAGTTCGTCCCACGCCAGGGCGCCGTCGAGCGGCGCGCCGGGGTCCATGCGGCGCACCGCGACGATCCGCTCGACGCATCCGGCGATCCGCGCCGCCGCGCGCGCGAACTCGAGCAGGGCGACGCGCTGGCCGCGCCGCCAGAAGCCGTCGGCCGTGATCAGCAGCTTCGCTTGCGCGTCGCTCATACGTACGGCGGCGGCCTCCGCGCCGTACCCTGAAAAGATCGGAATCAGAATCGCGCCAAGCTGCGCGATCGCCAGCGCCGCGATCGCCGTCTCGGGCAGCATCGGCATGAACACGCCGACGCGATCGCCCGCCTTCACGCCGAGCCGAATCAGCGCGTTGGCGGCGCGTCCCACGGCGCGCGACAGTTCCGCGTAGGTGAGAGTGACGCTGGCGCCGTCCTCGCCCTCCCAGATAATCGCGGGCTGGGTCGCGCGGGCGCCGCGGGCATGCCGATGGACCGCGTTATGGGTCAGATTGAGGCGGCCGTCGACGAACCATGACGGCCATTGCACGCCCGCCGTCGTATCGACGACGCGGGAGTACGGCGTGAACCATTCGACGCCGATCAACTCGAGCGTCAGGCGCCAGAAGGTTTCCGGGTCCGCGATGCTGCGGCGATAGATTTCCGCGTAGGCGGCGCCCGGACGGTCGGCGTCGATCGCGACGCCGAGGGCGTGAGCGAGTTTCTCCAGATGGCTCCCGCGCACGTAATCGGAATTGGGAAACCATACGGGCGTCGTATGCGCTCCGAGCTGTCCGCCGTTCGTATCCATCGTTATGCCCCGTTTCCGCGCGGCGCGCGGGGGAAATTCGCCGCCCAGTATAGAGCGTTCGGCGCCAATTTATGACACCTGGCGATGAGCCGCGGCGCCGCGACCGTCTTCCCGCGGCGCCGGGATCGGACGATATTCTTTCGGGGCCGGGTTGAATCTGTGTTCCGGGTCGCCCGAGGCCCAAGCGAAACTCTTTACAAACGCCACGTTCTGCGTCACGGATTTCATCATCGCACATGCGCCACGCTAATCGGAAACCAGTTTAAGAATTAGCGAAGGTTGCAAATGGGGAAAACAAGCGCTTGGTCAACAAAACTCCGAAGCCGTCCATTAGCGACGCACCGCCCGATATGGCGACAGTTCCGCAGATGCCTGTGGAGGCGATCGACTGGGACTCAGTGTCGCGCTTCAAACAACCCGAGGACAGCCTTGGCTATCTGCTTTGGCAGACCGCGCACGGCTGGATGCGTCGGCTCAACAGCTCGTTGCTCGAAGCCGGGATGACCCATTTGCAATATATTGTGCTGGGTTCGACGCTATGGCTGACGCGCACCGCCAAGCCGCCGTCGCAGGCGCGATTGGCGGAGTTTTGCGCGATGGACCCGATGCTGATCTCGAAGGTCGTACGGGCGCTGGAGCGCAAGCATGCGATTCGGCGCGCCCCTGACCCACGCGATACGCGCAGCAAATTGCTGAACCTGACCGACGAGGGCGTCGCGATCATCCTGCGCTGTATTCCGCTGGTCGAAAGCGCCTACGAGGAATATTTCACTCCCGTCGGGGGCGACGAGGCGCAATTCCATGCGACGCTGATGCGGCTGTTTCACGCGATGAAGCACGACGAAGGCCAATGACCGCCGCGTCACGCCGCGCGGGCGGCGTGACGCGCGGCGGCGCGCGCAAGCGATCTCAGGGCGGCGGATGCGGTCCGTGGCCGCGTCCGAACCAGCGCCGCATGAAGCCCCATCGCCGCCGCGCCTGAGCGCGCTCATCGGGCGTCATGCGTTGCCAGCGGTCGTAATTGCGCATCATATGTTCGCGCTGCGCCGGCGGAAGCTGCTGGAAGCGCTGATATCGTTGCAGCAGTTGCTGCCGGCGCTCGGGCGGCAATTGCCGGAAACGATCGTAGGCCGCGCGCATCCGCTCCTTCCGGTCCTCGGGCAGCGCGCGCCATTGACGCATCCCTTCGAGCACGCGCCGGCGCTCTTCCGGCGGCAGATTGCGGAACTCGCGGAAGTTGCGGCGCGCGGCCGCGCGCTGCTGGGGCGTCATCTGGCGCCATTGGCGATAATTTTCCAGCACGCGCTGGCGTTGTTCCGGCGTCAACTGGCGCCATTGGTCCGGGTAATGCTGAATGAAGGCGCGCGCGGCCGGATCGATCGGCCCCGCGCCCTGCGCGCGCGGCGCCACGCCCATCATCGCGATCGCCGCGAGGATCAGCGCGAGCGCGCCGACAACATCCCGTCGCGCGCTCATGGCTGGACCTCCGGCTGATCGCCGTACGGCGGCGCCGACCCGCCGGCGGCGCCATCCGATGCGTCCGGCGGCGTCGCGTCCGGCGGCGCGGAATCCGACCCGTCGG
>JAJXYM010000076.1 GCA_021780585.1 Deltaproteobacteria bacterium | reverse complement strand
CGGCAAGATTACAACCAGTTCCGGCCACACAGCAGTCTGGGTGCTTTGGCCCCAGCCCAATACGCCAACCGGCAGGCGGGCAGTTCACCAGGCCGAATCCTAAACTCTCGCCTGTACTAGTTTTCCGGGGCGGGTCAATCAACCCCGGACTCTACTCATGAACGCGCCTACGTTGGGGGGCAGACCAGTCCATATAGGGAAATCCGGTCTGAAGCTCTCGCCTTGGCGTTGTGATCGTTCTGAATAGTGGTGAATTCGAGGTACCGCTGGTCCGGACAGGTAAGATCCATCTCAATCTGAAAGCCTGCTCTCGCTGAAAAAGGGCCTCGGCCCCAGCCGGGACCGGGATTATCCTCAGGCCGCTCCGAGCGCCGCCTGCAGGCGGTCATCAACGGTCACAAGTTCAAGACCCTCGATCTTTTCCCTCGCCAATACAAAGGTGGCGAGATGAAGGGCGTCCAGCGTTCGCAGCGGCTTTCCCGGAGTGACTTGGCAAGCCTTCGCGCATACCGAGGGCGTCAACTCCCAAAGCTCGCATCGTGCCCACACTGCGCCGATCTCGCGTTCCGCGTCGGCGAGCTTCGCCTCGCCGACCGTTTCGAGTTGTCGCAGGCGATGAAGCGCGCGCGCCGATTCGACCAGAGACAATCGCGAGGTGATCAAGACGGGCGCCGCCGCGATCAGCGCTTCAACCTCAGGGCTGGTTCCGTTTTCGAGAATGGCTCGCAAGACCGCGGACGTATCCAGATAAAGGCACTTGGACATGAGTAACCTCATCGATCGCCGCGAATTTCATCGAGAAGGGCGTTGGCGGCGCCGGGGGCCAGGCCAAGCCCCTTCGCTTTCCATTTCCACTGTCGCTTTGACTGGCTGGCGCGGGTCACTTCTCCGCGCTCGGCTAGCGAATCCAAGAGCTCTTCGATCGAATCCGCAGCGGCAGACTGCCTGCGCGCGGGCCGCAGCTCCGCCACCACCTCGTCCCGATCGGTTACGAAAACGGTCTCGCCGCTCCGCACCAGCCGTAGGTATTCCGACAGCCTCGATTTCAGTTGTTTGACGCCGACGGATTTCATGGCTTAATGGTAGCTACTGGTGGTTACAATCTCAACGCCCCGCTCCAGCCATTTCGTGCGCCGGCCGAACTGTCGACATGCTCCAGCGCCGGCGCCACTTTCTCCAGAAACAACGCCCCGACCTCGGCGGCCGACGCCGCCGCCCGCCGCTTGCTTGATTTCTGATATCGCTTCGCGAACCCTTTGAATCGCCGGTTGCGAACGCCAGTCGAAAGCGTTGCGCCGGAACCGCGCCGCGAATTGCCAGCGATGCTTCGAATCGGCCACCCGAAAGCCGCCTCTGGAAACCCTACCGCGCCCCGGCTCCAAACCCGGCTGGTGCGCTTGCCGCGCCTACTTCCCGCTCTGCGCCGCAGGGGAGAAAAGCGCCAGCGCATGGCCGCGGCCTTGTCCGAGCGCACGCTCTGAACAATCCCCTTTCGCCACAGACCCAAGCGCGAGTTGCAACTGCAGCGGCTCGTCCCGATGAAGTTCGCGCCACAAGTTCAGGAGCGGGCCCGAGAGCCAGCGCCTGACGCCTAACGAGCGATGGATGCGAGCATGGCAACGGATGCATAGGGTGATCAAAAGATCCGGTTCGTTGCTCCGATCGCGATGGTGCACCAGGAGCCGGACGCGCGCGCCGCAGGCCCGGCAGCGGAAGCGGTCGCGCTCCAGCACGCGCTCGCGCATGCCGCCGAAAAACCGCAACGAATGATGGCGCCGGTCGTAGCAGCGGCGGCAGCAGGCCGGACTCTTCATTTCAATCGGCCGCCTCCCGCATGCGCAAAGGAAGGACAGCTGGCGTCCCTCTCCTTTCCGCGCCAATAGCTGCGGCGTCAATCCGTCCATCTTCTACCGGAGAGCGGCCGCGGTATGGCGGATTCCGGCGTTGCCAAGCGCGATCGCCCGCGGTCCGAACCGGGCGCGGATCGCCGCGATCAGGATTTCGATGACTTCTTGCCGCGGCCGGGGCGCGGACGCCGGGCGTTGCGGCGCGCCGCGATACGTTTCTTGCGGCTTTTCACCAGGCCGCCCTTGCGGCCATTTGCGCGATTGGCGCGCCGCTTGGCCTCGCTCCGCACCAATCCGCCCAGCCGCCCCAGCGCCACCGCGTGCGGATTCTTTCGTCGTTTCTTCATCGCCCCGCTCCATTCCCGCACCTCCCGGCTGAACCGCGCAGGCTGAGGCCCAACCTATTCCTACCCATCTTAACCGCTTCGCTTCGCTACGTCAACATGGAGCGGCCGAATTGGCGGCGGGCTTGCCATTTCTCGCGGCGCGCGACGGCTATCGTCTGCAGAAAAGTACTACGCGGACTGGCTTGGCTGGGTTGAACTAGCTTCACAATGGAGCCGTCAAGAACCGGGAAGCGCCCTACCCACTACTCTGAAGGGGAACGCTGCGAATGGTCCGGCTTAGGACGTTATGAGAGATAGACAGCCGTGGCCTTACCCCCTCGAAGTATCCCAGCGATAGGTTAGTGTCTGCCGGGCAGGCCACAGACAACATCCCCGTCCCGATGGCCCACATCGTCGAAATCAAAGACTTCGAAAAAGGGAACCATAGCGTTGAACGTTTTCTACCTGTCTTTTTCTTCACGTGCACCTCCATTCCGTACTGCTCTTGGGGCAGCTCGCTCAAAAGGCCGAGGGTTGACAGCCCTAGGAAAGAAAGGCCACCGAGACAGGCGATGCTAGGGGGAATCGAACCCCCACCTGCCAGACCTGTCAGGCTCAGGTCGCTATTTTGAATTTATCACCATTCGGCGCTGCAAGCGATTCCCCCATGGATATGCTAGCTTGCCGGGCCGAACGCCATGTAGGATAACATAGTGGTTCACACATCAACGAGATGAGCGTCGCAGGTGATGAAACGAGAAAACGACATTCCGGGCTTGGTCAAAGAGCTGCGGCGAGTTCTCGAACTAACTCAGGAACAGTTTGCTCAAAAGCTGGGAGTCACTTACAGCACGGTCAACCATTGGGAAAACGGGAAGCGAGTGCCCCAGCCCTTCCTGCTGCGTCGGCTTCTTGAGCTAAGAGGTGAGATCGCCGCGGCGAACAGGAGCTCTTCGAAACGGAGGCCGCTGGAATGAGTGGGAATCGCCCGCTACAGGAGGGAGGTGGGCCTGGATTGGGCAGGCCTACGACGATGACGAAAACGGATCCCGTTTCTGAAGCCGTCAGTCTGCCGAACGGAGCACGTTTCTATAAGTGCGCACTTCAGGTGAACCCGCAAGACTATGGGGCGACGTTCCGCGGGCAACCGACAGCGGGAGATGGTGTCGCACATGCTCGGGCCATTGTCGAGAAGGCCGCTGAGTTGGGCATCACCGTCCTGGCGATCACCCATCACAACGACGTGAGCAGCATCCCTGAGTTTCGTACGGCGGCACATGGGCGCGGCATCCACATCTTTCCAGGCTTCGAGCTGTCTTCGAGCGAGGGTGTTCATGTTTTGTGCCTGTACCCCCCCGACACTAGCGACGGACAGCTCAGCCGTTATCTCGGAGAATTCGGCATTCGCACCACGAGCCCATCGCCGGATCTGGCGACCAAGAGCTTCAGTGATGTGCTGAGTTGCGTTCACGACCAGGGTGGCGTCGCCATTGCGGCCCATGCCACTAGCGAAAAAGGATTGCTGAATGTGCTCAAGGGACAAGCCCGGATTCAGGCGTGGCGTTCAGAGCATCTCATGGCGGTCCAGATTCCCGGCCCTGTCGAAGACCTGCCCCAAGAACTGCGCCAGATTGTCGAGAACAGGAATGCCGACTACCGACGCGAGCACGCTGCGCACGAGAGTCTGGCCATCGCCGTCGTCAACGCGAAGGACGTCGTAAAACCCGAAGACCTCGACGATAGGTCTGCGACGTGCTGGATCAAAATGTCTGGTGTGACAATCGAGGGTCTACGGCAGGCCTTCCTCGATCCAGGCTCTCGGATTCGCCTCAATCCGAAGGAGGGAAACCTTGAGCCAGAGCAGCACACGGAAATGGTCGTGCTGGCTTGGGAGGGCGGCTTCCTGGACGGCACCGCCGTCCATTTCAACCCCAACCTTAATGTCCTCGTAGGCGGCCGGGGGACCGGAAAGTCAACTGTTATCGAGAGCATCCGCACTGTGCTTGGACTTGATCCGATTGGCGATGAGGCACGGAAGGCGCACGAAGGGATCGTAAGGCAGGTGTTGCGCAGCGGAACGAAAGTCTCCTTACTCGTCCGCGCACATCGTCCCGCGTTGCGGGAATATCGGATCGAACGCACTATTCCAAACCCTCCGCTCGTTCGGGACGACCGAGGGGGCGTCTCCAACCTCGCCCCCCAAGATGTTCTTCCTCGCGTCGAGGTATACGGCCAGCACGAGATCTCTGAATTGACTAAGAGCCGCGAGAAGCTCACTCGCCTGCTTGACCGCTTCGTCGATCGAGACGACTCACTCGCCCGCCGCAAGACAGAGCTGCGCCGCGAGCTCGCGAAGAGCCGCGGCGCACTTCTCGAAACACGATCGGAGAGTAAGCATATCGAGGAGCGCCTCGAAGCGTTGCCGGGTCTGGAGGAAACACTCAAACGTTTTCAGGAAGCTGGTCTCGAAGAGCGCTTGCGCGAACAAAGTTTGCTCGTGCGCGAGGAGCGCCTGCTCGACTCTGTTCCCGAACGGCTCACACCTTTCCGCGAGGCGCTAGATATTTTGAGCCGCGAGCTGCCGATCGACCGCGTCTTTCTTTCGCCCAAGGCGCTCGAAGAACTGCCTGGCAAGGATATTCTTTCTGAAGCGGAAAAGGTGCTCGCCAGTCTCGAGCGTGACCTGATGCGTGTCAAGGACGACCTGGACAAGGCCTTGGCGCGCGCGGATCAGGGCATCGGTCAGGTCCGCTCAACTTGGGAACTCCGGAAGCAAGAAGTTCAGGCCGCCTACGAGAAGATTCTGCGCGAGTTGCAGAAATCCCGTGTGGAGGGTGAGGAATTTATTCGGTTGCGTCGCCGGATAGAGGAGCTGCGACCACTTCGGGAGCGTCTCGCGCTTTTACAGCGTCTAGAAAAGGAACACGTCGACCGCCGGCGGACGTTACTCGCAGAATGGGAAGACGCTAAGGCGGCAGAATTTCGCGCTCTGGATCGGGCGGCAAAGAAGGTCAGCAGAAGGTTGCGTGACCGAGTTCAGGTCGAGGTGACTGCCGCGGGCGACCGTGAGCCACTGTTCAAGGTCTTGCGTGAGGATATTAAGGGCCGGATGTCGGAGGCTATCGAAAGTCTACGCGGAGTTCCGGCCCTGTCCCCCGCGCAGTTGGTCGAGGCGTGCCGCTCGGGCGCTCAGAGCCTCACAAAGACCTATAACATCACGCCCGCTCAGGCTGAGCGAATCGCCAAGGCCGAGCCCGAGATTCTGATGCGCATAGAGGAGCTTGATCTGCCTCCCACCACAGCGGTTCGGCTCAATACCGCGCCGCCCAGCGAACCTCCCACTTGGCAGACGCTCGAAGACCTCTCGACGGGCCAGAAGGCCACTGCCGTGCTCCTGCTGCTGCTACTAGAATCGGATGCGCCGCTCATCGTCGATCAGCCGGAGGACGATCTCGACAACCGCTTCATCACTGAAGGCGTTGTGCCGCGCATGCGTGAGGAAAAGCAACGCCGGCAGTTCGTGTTCTCGACGCACAACGCGAACATTCCGGTACTTGGCGATGCCGAGCTGATCCTGGGACTGTCGGCATCCGGTGAGGCAAACGGCGGACGAGCACGCATCGAGCCCGAGCACATGGGTTCGATCGACTCTCGATCGGTGCGTGAGATGGTAGAGGAAATTCTCGAAGGCGGTCGTGAGGCGTTCGAAATGCGGCGGCGTAAGTACGGGTTCTGAAGGAACGCGAGATGGCGCAATGACGCGAACAGAATTGACAGAACTGATTCAGAACGGCGAGAACTCGGGTGTCGAGTTCAAGCGCGACGACATCCGCCCGGAAAAGCTCGCGGAGGAAATGGCCGCGTTGTTGAATCTCGAAGGCGGCTACATCCTCCTGGGCGTCGAGAGGGACGGTACGGTGTCGGGCCTGACACGCGATCCGGCGCGTGCTGAAGAATGGGTGATGGAAGTGGCGCGTACTCACCTGCGCCCGGCTGCAATTCCGTTCTGGGAAACGTTTGCATGGGAGGCGGGTAAGGTCATTGGCGTCGTGTCGCTCACGGCGGATGCTCCCGACAAGCCGTACAAGGCTAAACGGGGCTCGGCTTGGATGACCCAAGTGCGTGTCGGCACAACCACTCGCGATGCGACCGACGAAGAAGAGATGCGTCTCTATTACCAGTCGGGGCGCTTACCCTACGATCGCAAACCTGTATCCGGTTCCTCGATAGCCGATCTCGATCAGCGACGGCTCATCAACTACTTCCGCGATCATCGCCGCCAAGAACATCCTGAGGAGAGCGACATTCCCGCCTGGGAGCGACTCCTCGTCAACACAGAGATTATGGTTACCGATCGAGCTCGTGCTGTGGCTAGCGTGGGCGGCCTCTTGCTTTTCGGCTCGCGACCGAACCGCTTGCTGCCGCAGGCCGGTATCACTGCGGTGGCCTATCCGGGAACAGACAAGAGCTACGAAGCGAAAGAGCGTTCTGTTCTGCGTGGGCCTCTTGTGAGCCTGTTCTCCGCAGAAGGCGAGCTAGTGGAGGCAGGCGTGATCGAACAGGCTTTGGAATTCGTTCGACGAAACACCCAAATGGAAGCTGCGGTCGGAGAAGGAGGGCAGCGGACTGAACGCTGGGACTATCCGCTGGATGCGGTACGGGAGGCTGTCGTGAATGCGGTCGCGCATCGCGACTACACGATCACGGTCACAGACATTGAGCTCTCAATCTATTCTAACCGGATCGAGTTCATTTCTCCCGGCCGGCTCCCGAACACCGTCACTGTGGAGAAAATGCGTGCTGGTTACCGTGCGTCACGGAACGAGCTCATCAAGGAGATTCTCCGCGACTACCGTTACATCGAAGCGACGGGCCTAGGCGTACCGCGGAAGATCATTGAGGGCATGCGTCAGCACAACGGAACCGCCCCAGATCTCATAGAGGAAGAGGACCGCTTCACCGTTCGTCTGTGGAAGGATCTGAACCGGCCATAAGTCATGCGCAAATAGCTTCCTTTTGGATAGACAACCATCTGCAGCGTCTTGCAGCCGCCCCGCTCCGCTTTTTATCTCTCATAACGTCCTTTATGAGAGATAAAAGAGGGCGCCCAAACCGGCCAGCTCACCGCCGCGCGCGGCGCTCGAAATACTGCGCCGGCCGCAGCACCATCACGCCTTCGACGCGCCTGCCGTAGAGATGGCCGAAGTGGCGGCCGTCGCCGGTCAGCAGGAAATCCGCCTTGCCGTGAATCGCGGCCAGCAGGATCGGTCGGTCCTTTGAGTCCAGTCGGACACGTGGCGGCAGCTCCAGGTCCACCGGCGGATTGACGAGCGTCAACTTGGGCGTCAGCCGTTCCAATCGGGCCAGAGCCGGCGGACGGTCCAAGGCCAGGTTGCGGCGCGCTTCCTCAACGGCATAGGCTGAGCTCAGCAGCTCGGCGTCTTCGAGCCGCCAAAGCCGACCCAGTCCGGAGTTCTCCAAGTATGCGGCCGAGAACAGGACGTTGGCGTCGAGAAAGATCCGATCCAAGGGGGAAGCCAGGCGCGGGCGCCCTCCCCTATCCGCGCCGCCTGACCGCTCTTCGCGGCTTGGCCACTGCGGGTCGGTGGTGTTTGATGCGATCGGGATCGAGCCCGATCCGTTTCACCTCTGTGCGGGCGCGCTGATAGTCCTCGATATCCACCGCATTATTCAGCAGGAACTCGGCCCGGCGCTCCGGCGTGTAAACCTCGACCGGCAACACCGTCGCCGGACGGATCAGGATGCCATCCTCACGCTCTTCGGCGACCACGAAGGATCCCTCTTCGATGCCGAGGCGGCGGCGAAGTTTTGCCGGCAGCACCACCGCGCCGCGGCGGCCCACCTTGCTGGCCAATGCTTCCATCTCATGGCAGAATACCTGAAAGTCAGTATGCCTGACAAACTGCCAATTGTCTTGACCGACGAGGTCGCGCCGCCGCCCGTGCTGATGCGGGCGGGGATGGGCGCCCTGCCCTCTTCCATCCTTTCCCGCGGCGAGCGCGCCGGCCGGCGGTTCATCGAATTCTTCACCGCCAACATCCGCAACCGCAACACGCGGTTGGCCTACGCGCGTGCGGTAAAACAATCCTTTACTGGACGGAAGCCCAGAACTTTCGGCTGGACGACATCGAGCCGGTCACTGTGGCGGCCTACATTGAGCAGCTTGGGGCCGAGATGGCTAAACCGTCAATCAAGTAGTGGAGCTAACCCGCTTCAGTTGACGGTGTTGGGGTGCGGTAATGAGCCTCCGCTGAATGACTCCTCTCGTAGTCGATCGGCGACAGATAGTCGAGCGCGGAATGGCGACGGTGGGGGTTATACCACCCTTCGATGAAATCGAAGACCGCGCTGCGCGCCTCGATCTGGGTCTTGAAATGGCGGCGGTTGAGCAGCTCGCATTCCAGGGTGGCGAAGAAACTCTCGCACATGGCGTTGTCGAAGCAGTCGCCAACCGTTCCCATCGAGGGCCGCACCCCGACCGCGCGCCGCTGCCCGAGCGCCATGTCGAGCGCTTTGAGCACGAGTTCGGTGCGCAGGTAAGTCTCCATCGCCCAGCCCACGATCCGGCGGCTGAAGACGTCGAGCACCACCGCCAAATAGAGAAAGCTCGTCCAGGTCGGGATGTAGGTTATATCCGCAACCCACAAGCAATTGAGCGCCGCGGCGGTGAAGTTGCGCTCGACCAAATCCGGCGCGGGTCGGGCGTGGCGATCGCGCACCGTGGTGGTTATCCAGTTGCGCCGGCTTACGCCTTTAAGCCCGCACGCACGCATCAGTCGGGCTACGCGCTGGCATCCCACCCTAATGCCCTGCTCCTTAAGCTCCGCGTGGATGCGCGGCGCGCCGTAGGTCTGGCGCGAGCGGCGATGGATCTCGGCGATCGCGGCGCTCAACTCGGCGTCCACGCGAGCGCGCGCTGAAGGCGGGCGCTTAAGCCGCGCGTAATAACCGCCGGGGGAGACTCCCAGCACGCGGCACATGGTCGCAATCGGATGCATGGCCTGGTTGGCTCCTACGAATGCGAACGCCGCGACGGCGTCGCGCCGGTCTCCTGAGCGAACCAGGCCGCGGCTTTTGATAGTATCTCGCGCTCTTCGCGCAGCACGCGGTTCTCGCGGCGCAGCCGGTTGAGTTCCTCGCGCTCGCCGTTGGTCAAGCCGTCGCTGCGCAGCCCTTCATCCAGCTCGGCCTGCCTGACCCATTTTCGAATCGAATTGGCCGACGCCTCGAACTCGCGCGCCAGCTCTTTAATCGAGCGCCCGGCCCGCGCCAACTCGATGATTCGCCGCCGATATTCCCGCGCGTATAGTGGATGGGTTCCTGTGATTTTGACAATGCGGTCTGGCCCCGTTTTGATCTTCAGTTTTGGCCCCACCCCGACGTGTGTTTGATCGCTCCTCGTTTCGCGCTTTAAAAGTGATCCATCTTCGCTGAGATCATTACTTTCCCCGCCGCCGGCCGGCGGCGGCGCGGTATTAAGTTTTGGTCTCCGGGTTTTTTACCCTTCCGTTTTTCCAGTGTGCGCCTGAACCGATAGGACTCGGCGCCGGTCTCGATGATAGTGGCGCGGTCGGTAATGCGGTCGATCAGGGCCTTGCACAGCCGGGCGTTGGGAATCACCGAGGTCCATTCCGAGAAGGGCAGATTGGTGGTGACGATCACGGCGGCCTTCTCGGCCCGCTCCGCGATGACCTGGAACAGGAACTCGGCGCCGACCTCGGCCAGTGGCACGTATCCCACCTCATCGAGCGCGATCAGATCGTAACGGGCCCAGCGTGACAGCGCGCGGCCGAGCTGTAACTGATGCTTGGCCTCGACCATCTCGTTGATCAGCCCGGCGGCACTGGCGAAGCGCACCCGGCGTTTCTGCCGGCAGGCGGCGACCGCCAGGCCGGTAAGGAGATGGGTCTTACCGGTGCCGCTGTCTCCTATAAAGATGATGGGTTCCGCCTTGGCGATATAATCGCCCTTGGCCAGTTCGTGGATCTGCTGGGCCGAGACCTTGGGATTGCGCCCGAAGTCGAACTCCTCCAGCGTCTTCATCCGCGGCAGGCGGGCCTCGCGCAAGCGCCGTTCGATCAGGCGCTGTTCGCGCTCCTCGAGTTCGGCCTGCAGCAGTGCTTCGAGATAGCCGAGATGGGTACGCCGTTCCCGCACCGCCTGTTCGGCCAGCTGGGCGCACTGAGCTGCGATGGTCGGCATCCGCAAGACCTTGCACTGCTGGCGGATGGTGGCCGCTTCCAGGGCGACGCTCTGCGCGTTCACGGCGTCACCTCCTGGCCGAGTAGCCCATCGTAGTCGGTCATTACCGGCAGCGGCCGTTCAAAGCGCGACAGGCCGTCGAGCTCGATGAGCGCCGCGCGCGCATGGGTTAGATCGACGGCTTCGACTAAATGACGGACCGCCGCGCCGTCGGCACAACCCAGCGTGATCGCCTCTTCGACCGCGGTGCGCACGCGCTCGTGGCCATGCGATCGGATCAGGCTCAGCACCTGGATCATCTGGCGCGTACCGCTCGGCTGCCCGTGGCGCTCGATAAGCTGGGCCAGCAGCCGATCATAACTTGCCGGCCAGAGTCCGCGTTGACGCCATGCCGCCAGTGGCTTCGAGCCGATCAGCGCACCCGGCTTGCGTTCCAGCACGTCGAGATAGTGTTCGAGATCGAGCACCTGTTGATGGCGTTCGTAACAGCGTTCGTGACGGGCGATTAAACGGCCCTCGTCACGGATCTCGACGTGACTCGGATAGAGCCGCACCTCGACGGTCTTGCCGGGCGGCGCCGGGACCGAATAGAGATTGGTCCGCACCCGCACGCAGCCGAGCCCGTCGACCCGCGGAAACGCCACCTCCGTCAACTCGAAGTCCTGCTCCGCCAGCGACAGCAAGTGCGCGCGTTCGGCGATCATCGCCGCGCCGACCGTGGTGTCATGGCCGGCGATCATCCGTCGTTCGTCTGCGTGACAGCCGGCCAGCAGCTGGGCGTTGAGCTCCTCGAGGTCCCGTGCCTGCGGCAGCGGTACCCAGTGGTTGCGCCGGAAGTAGCAGGCCTCGCCCTCGATGCCACCCTTCTCGTGCGGCTCCGCCGGCGTGCAGAAGTCGCTCGCGAAGCGCCAGTGCGAGCGAAACACGATGAACCGCGTGGTCTCCTCGCGGCGATGGCCGCGCAGCACCTTCTTCACCGCGCTCGCCAAGTTATCGTAGCGCAGCAGGCGGAAGACCCCGCCGAAATAATGAAACGCCTGCTCGTGAGCTTCGAGAAACGCCTGCTGGGTGGCGCGCTGATACGCCCGATGGTACGCCGCGCCACTCACCATGCTGCGCAGTGAGAACACCTGCAACTTGACCTGCTTGCCGCTCAACTCGGCCCACGCCTCGTACCAGTCGACCTGACCCTCCTGGCCGGGTGCGTAACTCTGCGGCACGCAGGTCTCCCGCGTCGACCAGCCCAGCTCGTGTTTGCGTTGGCGCACATACACGCGGACCGTTGCCTCCGCCACCCTGTGTTCCGGCAACTCGCTCCTGATCCGCTCGTAGATCCGATGCGCGGTATGACGCTGCTTGCGCGGTGCCGTGCGATCAGCCGCTAAGACCGCATCTATAAACGGCTGTACCGGCCCGATGGCCGGCCGCGCGCGTGTGACCCGCTTGCGTTCCGGCGGTTCCGCGCTCGCCAACGCCTGGCGCACCATCCGCCGATGCACCCCGAGCTTCTGCGCCACCGCCCGGATCGTGCCAACCCCAAACTCGTACTCTCGTCGAATCTGTTCGAACAGCTCCACTTTGGCTCTCCGCTCCATCCCCAGCCTCCGCCTCTTTGGCAGGATGCTGGACCTAGCGGGGTGGGGCCAATTTAAACGATCGAAAGGGGCCGTTTCACACTATCGAAATCATTCCTGGCATTGGGGTCCTCCTTCCTTCTTTCTCCTCAATACCGTCTTCCAAACCGGGTCAACTCCAGACCTGGCTTGACACGGAGCTGCACACTGGGCGGCTGATCGTTCCAGTTGACAAAAGCGAAGAAAAAACGAAAATCAGACTGTGACTACTGCCCGTCCGTGGACTTCGGCCCTTCCTGGGCTCTTACGAAACCATGCGCTGACCGCAAGCCGGCGGCGGTTGGGCTCGGGCCTGCCCGCACTGGACGCCATTATCGGCGGCGGCTTGGTTCGCGGCCGGATCAGCGAGATTATCGGGCCGGTCGGATCGGGCCGCACCACGGTCGCCATCCGCTTCGTCGCCGCCGCGACGCGGGTTGGCGAAGTCGCCGCCTGGATCGAAAGCGCGCGCCGTTTCGATCCAGCAGCGGCGCTCGCGGCTGGCGCGGTTCCTGATCGTATTCTGTGGACCTCGCTGGATGGCCGCTGCAAACCCGTTCCTGATTCGTCGGGCAGGCTCCATCGCTACCGCCTCTCCCTGGTCTTCAAGGCCGCCGAGCTGGCGCTCAAGGTGGGCGGCTTTGGACTGGTCGTGATCGACGCTGGCGCGGGTGCCGGGCAATTGCCGCGCAGTATCGCGCTGCGGCTGGCCCGCGAGGCGGAACGGAGCGGCGCGGCGGTGATAGTCATAGCTCCGCATGGCGTATGCGGCGCTTTTGCCGCGCTGAGCCTCAATCTTACGCGTCTCAAGGCCTCGTTCAGCCGGTTTACACCGGCGTCGCCCGCCTTGTTCGACGGACTCGTCATTCAGGCGGCGGTCGTGCGCAACAAGCTGGGCCGCGTGGGCGGCAGCGCGTTAATTCGGGCCGCGATCGATCCGGCGACGCCCGGCTTCGCCCGCCGAGAGGGCCAATCACCGGCCGCGCCCATCCGGCGCGCCGCCGCCGCCCGCGCCTGACTGGGGCGTCGGCCATGCCGCGCGTCGCCTGCATCCTGGTCGCCAATTTTCCGGTCGTGGCGCTGATACGCGCCGACGCCGCTTTGGCCGGCGTTCCGCTGGTTGTCAGCGAAAGCCGCGCCGCGCATGCCGAGATTCTGTTCGTATCGGAGAGCGCGCTTAAGCATGGCGTCCGCGCTGGAATGACGCTGGCGCAGGCGCGTGCGCTCACGCCGGCGCTGAGCGCCGCGCTCCGTTCGACCGCCGCTGAAGATAACGCCGCCGCCGCGCTGCTCGGCGCCGCTGAAGCGCTATCGCCGGCGGTCGAAGCGGACGAGCCGGGATGCGTATGGCTCGATCTGACGGGAATTGAGCGAATCCACAGGAGCGAAGAAACCGCCGCCGCTGAGCTTGCGCGACGTGTCCGGCGGGTTGGAATGGAAGGCGCGATTGGAATCGCGGCCAACCGCGAGACCGCCTGGCTGGCCGCCCGATGCGGCGGAATCAGAATCATCCCGGCCGGGAGGGAGCGCGAGTTTCTCTACTGGCTGCCGCTGGACGCGCTCGCGCTCGGCGTTTCCGACCATGGCGGCGACCTCGCTGAGACGCTCGCCCATTGGGGCCTCAAACGGCTCGGCGATTTGGCGCGGCTCGACCCCGCTCTGATAGGGAGCCGGCTCGGCCGCCGCGGCGTCGAGCTGGCGCGGCTGGCGCGCGGCGAGAGCCTGCGTCCGCTTCAGCCGCGCCGCGGCGCCGAAGTTTTCAGCGAATCGGTCGAACTGGAATACGGAATCGAAACGCTGGAGCCGCTCGCCTTCGTCATGTGCGCGATGCTCGATCAGCTCATGGAGCGGATTGAGCCGCACGGGCTGGTCGCCAGCGATCTACTGTTGACGCTGGGGTTGGTGGATCATCGCATCAACGCGCGCCAAATCGGGCTTGCCGCGCCCACCAACGACGCCCGCGCGATTCTGACGCTGATCAATCTCAGTCTCGAATCGTCGCCGCCCGACGCCGCCGTGGCTACGATCCGGATTGAGATCACGCCGCGCGGCGCGCGGCCCGCGCAAGCCGATCTGTTCCTGCCGCCCGCGCCGCCGCCCGACCGGCTCGAAACCACGATCGCGCGCCTGGCGGCGCTATGCGGACCGGAGAACGTCGGGCGGCTTTTGCCCGACAATTCGCATCGTCCGGAGGCCGTCCAGCGCAACGCTTTCAAGCCGCCGCAGCCGCCCGGGCCGGACGCGCCGCGGGCGGCGTTCGCCGGCAACCTTGCGCGGCTTGCGATCCGGGCCATTCAGCCGGCGCTGGAAATCGAGGTGCTCGGCGTGCGGGGAATACCGGAATTCGTGCGCGGACCGAAGCTCGGCACGCGCGTGGTCTCGCTGGCGGGACCGTGGCGGCGCGACGGCGAATGGTGGCGCGGCGATCTGGGCTTCGCGCGCGACTATTACCAACTCGCGCTTGACGACGGATGCGTCTATCGCGTCTTCCGCGATTTGAACTCCGAACGCTGGTACGCGGACGGCGTCTATGACTAGCGATTACGTCGAATTGCGGGCGCGCAGCGCGTTCAGCTTTCTTGAGGGCGCCACTACGCCGGAAGATTTGGCGGTGCGCGCCGCCGAGCTTGGCTACGACGCCCTCGCGCTTGGCGACCGCGACGGCCTCTACGGCGCGCCGCGAT
>JAJXYM010000336.1 GCA_021780585.1 Deltaproteobacteria bacterium | reverse complement strand
GGCCCGGGAGATGCGCGACTCGGCCATTCTGGCCGCGGACGCCCGCTCCGTCATCCCGGGAGTTGGTGAATTTTTTGATTCATCAAAAAAAGTCCGCCGAGTTTACCCGGACGATTTTCTCGAGTTCCGACCGCAAAGCGGAAAAACTCACAAACTCTGAGCGCAGGCCACCGAAGCGAGGAAACTCGATCCATCCGCGGGCGCTCGTCAAGTTGTTTGCGGGACCTCCGGCTGACGCGACGGCCGGCGCGCCAGCTCAGGACGACGAGCCCATCATGTCGTGAATCAGCCGATCCGCCTGACTGGCGATATCCGGATTCTTCGCGCGGTCGCCGCGCGCCAGCTTGAGATACCTGAGCGCCGCGTCGCGATTACCTTGGGCGGCGTAAATCTGCCCGATGCGCAACTCCGCGAATGACGAGGTCGGATCGATTTGCAGCGCCTTCTGATAGTTGGGCAGCGCGTCGTCCATCCGGGGCGGCGAAAACGACATGTAGGCCTCGCCGATGTTAAGATAGGCGCTCGCCTCGCGCGGCTGAAATTTGAGCAATTTCTGATAGACTTCGACCACCTTGCCGAAGTTCGAGCGCGAATTGTAAAAGAGCGCGAGGTAGATGTAGGCGTTGTCGTAGTTCGGATCGAGATCGGTCGCCTGCCACAAGAGTTTAACCGCCTGATCGCTGTCGGTCATATTGATGGCGGCGGCGACCAGGGCGCGGGCCTTGTCGGCGTTCGATTCGTCGGGCGCGGTGGTGACTGGCGCGGGCGGCGTCCCGGCGGTTGCGGCGGCCGCCGGCGCGGAGGGCGGCGCGCCGCTGGCGGATTCGGCGAGGCCGGTGGGCGAATTGCCGGCGCGCGCGGCGCGCGGCGCGATTATCGCCAGCGCCAGCAGGGTGGCCATAATCCAGGCGTGGGCAGGGCGTTCAAGCATACGCATTTGGAAGAAGAGGTATCGGGGAAAATGGTTGCACGATTAACGTCAGTTGCAAAGCCGCCGCGCGCCGGTCGACGCGGCGCGCGGGCGCGCGGATAGTCCGGGCCGATGGAAACGCACGTCTATGCGGGCGCCGACGGACTCAGGCTCAATTGCGTCGATTTCGGCGGACGCGGCCGTCCGCCGGTGCTGCTGATCCATGGCGGCGCGGCGCACGCGCGATGGTGGGATTTTGTCGCCGCCGATCTGGTCGATCGCTATCACGTGCTGGCGCTCGATCAGCGCGGCCACGGCGACAGCGCGTGGAGCGACGATTGGACCTATGGCACGCGCCATTATATCGCCGATATCGAGGCGATTATCGCGCGCTGGGAGTTCGGTCCGCCGGTGCTGATCGGCCATTCGATGGGCGGTCATAACGTGATGTGTTACGCGATCGGCCATAGCGCGACGTTGCGCGGCATGATCGTGATCGACAGCCCGCCGAATTATCCGGCCGACGCGGTTGCGGCGTTGCGCGACCTGGCGGCCAAGCCCGGCCGGCGTTTCGACACCCATGACGAGGCGATCGCCGGCTTTCGCACGATTCCGGCGGAAACGATCGCCACGCCTGAAGTCCTCGGCCACGTCGCCGCGTTATCGTTCCGACGGGCCGGCGACGGCAAATGGGACTACAAATCCGATCGCCGCACGATGATTCGCGATCCGATCCGCGCCTGGGACGGGCTCAAGCGAATCGCCTGTCCCGCCCTGTTCATCAAGCCCGAAACCAGCGTGCTGCCGCCGGGGGTGGCGGAAAAGATGGTCGCGGAGATGCCGCACGGCCGGTTGGCGATCGTCGCCGCTTCGCATCATCATGTGCCGCTGGATAATCCGCGCGGACTGGCGGCGGCGATCGGCGCGTTCCTCGACGAAATCGTCGCATGAGCGAGCCGGCCAGCGGATTCGTCGCGGGCGCGCCGCGGCTGCATTATCTCGAATGGAACCCCGGCGCGCCCGAATCGCTCGTGTTGCTGCATGGCAATTCCGCCAACGCCTGGTGGTGGCGCGGTTTCGCCGGGCGGCTCGATGCCGCGCGCTTTCGGCTGGTCGCGATCGATCTGCGCGGCCATGGCGACAGCGAATGGGCGCGGCCGGCCGCTTACTCGCCGCATGATTACGCGGCCGACGCGGCGCGCGCGATCGGCGCGCTCGGCTTGCGGCGGCCGATCGTGGTCGGCCATAGCATGGGCGGAATCGCGACCGTCGCGTTCGCGGCGCGCTATCGCGAGCTGGCGCGCGCGGCCGTCGCGATCGATATCGCCGTCACTTCGTCGCCGCGGCGCAATCGTTATCTGGCGCGGCTGAAGGCGCTGCCGACGGTAATCTATCCGGACCTCGAAACCGCGCGGGCGCGCTTTCGCCTGATGCCGGACGAGGGCGGAATCGCCGCCGAGGTTCGCGCCGAAATCGCCGCGCGCAGTCTCAGGCGGACCGCCGACGGCCGCTTCACGATGAAGTTCGATCGGGAGAGTTTCTTCGGCAGCGACGGACTCGACGCGCTTGCCGCGATCGCGACTGTCCGGATGCCGCTGCTGCTGGTGCGGGCCGGGATGAGCCGGATTATGACGGCCGAGGCGGCGGCGCGGGCGGCGGCGGCGAATCCGCTCGTCGAGCTGATTGAGATTCCCGCCACGCATCACCATCTGCCGCTGGAGCGGCCCGATCTGCTGGCCGCGGCGGTGACGGAATTTATCGATGGTCTGGCCGCGTCCGGCTGAGCCGCGCCGCGCGGGCGTGGCTATTTAATTACGCAGCGCCATGGCGCTGTGCTAGGCTCCGCTTCCGAACCGGTCCGGAACGGCCGGTAAAGGGGGGACTGGGTCCGGAGGGAGTGGGGATGCCGCTAATCAAGGAGACTATCTTTGCGCCGCCGCTGGTGGGCGGCGAGTGGCTGCAGCACGGCCCGATCGAACTCGGCGGTCTGCGCGGCAAAGCGGTCGTACTGGTCGATTTCTGGGATTACACCTGCGTCAATTGCCTCCGCACGCTGCCGTACGTCGCCGGATGGCATCGGCGCTACGCCGCATCCGGCCTCGTCGTGGTCGGCGTGCATGCGCCGGAATTCAGTTTCGCGCGCGCGCGGGATCAGGTCGCGGCGGCGATCGGCGAGCTCGGTCTGGAATACCCAATCGTACTTGACAATGACTATACCATCTGGCGCGCCTATACGAATCGCTATTGGCCGGCGAAATATCTAATCGACGCGCAGGGGCGGCTGCGCTACTACCATTTCGGCGAAGGACTTTACGAAGAGACCGAGACGCGGATTCAGGAGACGCTCGGGGAACTGAGTCCCGCCCTGCGTTTTCCGCCGCCGCTCGCGCCGGTGCGGCCGGGCGACCGGTCGGGCGCCCTATGCTACCGGGTGACGCCCGAGCTCTATCTGGGCTACGAACGGGGACAGTTCGGGAATCCTGGCGGCGTGGCGCAGGAGCGCGCGGCCGATTACGCCGATCCGGGACGTCATGCCGAGGGCGTGGTCTATTTGCGCGGCCGCTGGACGGTCGACCGGGAGGTCGCGCGGGCCGAAGCGGCGCAAGCCGCGATCGCGATCCGCTACACCGCGATGGACGTGAATCTGGTGATGGCGCCGCCGGCGGCCGGACCGGCGCGGGTCGAACTCGAATTGGGCGGCAACCAGCGACCGGGAGCCGACGTGCGGCGC
>JAJXYM010000126.1 GCA_021780585.1 Deltaproteobacteria bacterium | reverse complement strand
TATCTTCCAGGCGGTCGCGGAGATGGTCGAAGCAAAGGACGTGCGGCGTCCGCGCCGCGCCGCCTGAACGCGCGCCGACGCGGAGCCGGACGGGCCCACGCCGCCGGCTCCGGACACGTCGGACGATTCCACGCCGCGGCGCCGCGCCCGGACGGCGCCGCATTCTCTTTCACCAGCGCCCGATTCCTGCTTTCCTGATCGCGGTGCGTATACCATGAGTTCGACGAGAATTTCCGAAATCCGCGCGCGCGAAATAATCGATTCGCGCGGCAATCCCACGATCGAGGCCGACGTGCGGCTGGAGGGCGGCGCCATGGGCCGCGCCGCCGTGCCCTCGGGAGCCTCGACGGGCGTGCACGAGGCGCTCGAACTGCGCGACGGCGATCGCGGCCGCTTCGGCGGCAAGGGCGTGCTCAAGGCGGTCGCCAACGTCAACGGACCGATCGCGAATCGGCTCAAGGGTTTCGACGCGCTCGGCCAGGCCGCGATCGACGAAGCCCTGATCGAGCTGGATGGAACCGAGAACAAGGCGAAGCTGGGCGCCAATGCAATGCTTGGCGTGTCGCTGGCGGCGGCCCATGCGGCGGCGGCGGCGCGCGGCTTGCCTCTGTATCGCTATCTGAACGAGCGCGCCACGCTGATGCCCGTGCCAATGATGAACGTGATCAATGGCGGCAAGCATGCGGACTCAAGCGTCGATATGCAGGAGTTCATGATCGTGCCGATCGGCGCGCCGACGATGGCGGACGCGGTGCGGATGGGCGCGGAGGTGTTCCACGCGCTGGCGGCGGCGCTGAAACGCCGCGGCCATTCGACCAACGTCGGCGACGAGGGCGGCTTCGCGCCGAATCTGCGCGACAACGAGGAGCCGATCGAGGTGATCCTGGAAGCGATCGCGGGGGCCGGCTATCGGCCCGGCGAACAGGTCGCGATCGCGCTCGATCCCGCCTCCAGCGAATTTTTCGAGGACGGCAAATACGTCTTCGCGCGCTCGGACCGCAAGGCGCGCGGCGCCGACGAGATGGTGCGGTTGTACGAACGGCTGATCGCGCAATATCCGATCGTTTCGATCGAGGACGGCCTGGCCGAGGACGACTGGAGCGGCTGGAAAACCCTGACCGCCGAACTCGGCGCGAAGGTCCAGCTCGTCGGCGACGATCTGTTCGTCACCAATCCGAAACGTCTCGAACGCGGCGTTGGCGAGCGCGTCTGCAATTCGATTCTGATCAAGCTCAACCAGATCGGCACGCTCACGGAGACGCTGCGCACGATCGAAATCGCGAACGCGGCCGGCTACACCTCGGTCATTTCGCATCGTTCGGGCGAAACCGAGGACACCACCATCGCGGATTTCGCGGTCGCGACGGGCGCCGGCCAGATCAAGACCGGATCGATGAGCCGCGGCGAGCGCACGGCCAAATACAATCGCCTGATGCGGATTGCGGAGGAACTCGGAACGGCCGCGGCCTATCCGGGCGCGAAGGTTTTTCGCGCGCGCGCCGGAGCCTCGCGATGAGCCGTCCGCCGGTCGCCGCGCTGATAATTTTCGACGGCTGGGGCCTGCGCGAGGCGCGCGAGGCCAACGCGATCCTGGCCGCGCGCACGCCAGTAATGAACCGCCTGTGGGCCACACAGGCGCATTGCGCGATCGAGGCGTCGGGCGAAGCGGTGGGACTGGCGCCGGGCGTGATGGGCAATTCGGAAGTGGGCCATCTGACGATCGGCGCCGGCCGCGTGATCTATCAGGACGTGATGCGCATCACCAAGGCGATCGAAACCGGCGCGTTCTTCCGCAACGAGGCGCTGCTCGACGCCTGCCGCGCGGCGGCGAAATCCGGCCGCACGCTGCATATTTGGGGCCTGTTGTCCGACGGCAGCGTGCACAGCCATATCGGCCATCTGCTGGCGCTGCTCGAGCTGGCGGCGCGGGAGCGGGTCGAGAATATAGCGGTGCACGCGGCGCTCGACGGGCGCGACAAGCCGCCGCGGTCGGCGCTGCCCTTTATCGATCGGCTCGAAGCGAAACTGAAAGAACTCGGCCGCGGCCGGATCGCGACGGTCTCGGGCCGCTATTTCGCGATGGATCGCGACCAGCGCTGGGACCGCGTTGAGCGCGCGTGGCGGGCGATCGCGCTGGGCGAAGGGCGATCCGCGCCGAGCGCGCGGGCGGCGGTCGAAGCCTCCTACGCGGAGGACCAGGGCGACGAATTCGTCGCGCCGACGGTGATCGGCGCGGCGCGTCCGATCGCCGATGGCGACCAGGCGATCTGTTTCAATTTCCGCGCCGATCGCGCGCGCGAGCTGACCGCCGCGCTGACGCAGGCCGACTTCGCCGGTTTTGCGCGTCCGCGCTTTCCGCGGATCGGCTACGTCTGCATGTCCGAGTACGATCGCAAGCTCAATCTGCCGCTGGCGTTCGGACCCGAGGAAGTGCGCAACACGCTGGCGGAAGTCCTGGCGCGCGCCGGAATCCGCAACCTCAGGATCGCCGAGACGGAAAAATACGCCCACGTCACCTATTTCCTGAACGGCGGCGTCGAGCAACCGTTTCCGCTCGAGGAACGCATCCTGATCGCCTCCTCGAAAGTCGCAACCTACGATCTGGAACCTACGATGCAGGCGCTCGCGATCGCGCGCCGCGCCGCGACGGAGATTGCGTCGGGCCGCTTCGGCGCGGTCGTGATGAACTTCGCGAATCCCGACATGGTGGGCCATACCGGCAAAATGGCGGCGACTGTCACCGCCGTCGAAACCTCCGACACGGCGCTCGGAATGGTGCTCGACGCGATCGATCGCGCGGGCGGCGTCGCGCTGATCACGGCCGATCACGGCAACGCCGAATTCATGGCCGATCCCGCCACCGGCCAGCCCCACACCGCCCATACCACGAATCCCGTGCCGCTGATTTTATACGACGCGTCGTTCAGAGGCCGGCTCAAGGAGCATGGCACGCTCGCGGACGTTGCGCCGACCTTCCTCGGAATGCTCGAGCTCGGGCAGCCGATCGAGATGACCGGGCGCGATCTGCGCGACCCCACGCCGCGCTGAATCAGAGAGATTGGCGTTACGCTTCGAGGAGCGCGCGCGCCTCGGCCGGCGTCGCGACCTCGTGGCCCATCGCGCGAATCGTCGCCGCCGCGCGCGCCGCGAGTTCGGGATTCGACGGCTGGCCGGCGCGCGCGTACTGATAATCCTCCAGCCCGACCCGCACATGGCCGCCGAGGCTCACGATCAGCGGAACCAGCGGCAGATTGTCGCCGCCGAGCGTCGCCGCGAACCAGTTCGCGCGCACGCCCCTGAGCATGTCGAGATAAGCCTCGAGGCTCTTCAGCGTCGGCGGCAATCCGAACGGCAACTCCGGCCCGCCGAGATAGAACTTGAGCAGCAACGGCTCCGTCAGCACGCCGATTTCGAGGAAGACCAGCGCCGCGCGCAGGAAACTTGGATCGAAAATCTGCAGCGTCGGCCTGAGACCCAACTCGCGCGATCGTTCGAGAAAATAGCGAATCGTCGCGTACGAGTTGCGATAGATCATCTCCTCATTATGGATCTTGCGCAGCTCCGGATCGTAGGCGACCAGATTCACCGAGCCCATGTCGCCGGCGCCAAAATCAGGTTTGGTCGCCGGATCCTTCGCCAGCTCGACGAAATGGCTGAAGCGCCGCGCCGCGTCGCCCTCCAGCGGAAAGGTCGGCCAGAGCAGCGCGTCCGAGGCCGCGCGCGTCCGCCGATAGACCTCCGCGTAATAGGGAACGTCATGCACCCATTTGCCGGACTCGGGATCGCGCACGTGAAAATGGATTATCGCCGCGCCCGCCTGACGCGTCGCGATCGCGTCGGCGGCGATTTCGGCCGGACTGTACGCGATATGCGGATTCAGCTTGCGCGGCGCGTTGCCGTTGATCGCCGCCTCGATAATCACTTTCGCCATCGTCCCCCCCTTCCGCGCCTACCAGCGCACGACCTGTTCGTAGACCTTCGGCAATTGCCGCGGCAGCGACATGATGTCCTCGATCACGAGGTAGCGCGACGGCGCGCACATCTGCCGCAGGTAGTCATGTCCGGTGCGGTCCACCGTGATGCAGAACGGCAGCACGCCCGCCATCTCCAGCTCCTTGAGCGCGACCATCGTGTCCTGAATTCCGTAGGCGTTCGAGCGCCGGTCGTGGCCGTAGTCGAAATCCTGCGGAAAGCCGTCGCTCATCATGATCACGTGCCGCGCCCGCGAGCTTACGTCCTTGAATTTCTCGCGCACGTGGCGAATCGCCGCGCCCATCCGGGTGGAGCGCTTGGGTTCGACCGCGCCGACTCGCGCGCGCACCTCGTCCGATAGTTCCTGATCGAATTCCTTGATCACGTAGAACTCGACGTTATCGCGCCCGTGGCCGGAAAAACCCATGATCGCGTAGGAGTCGCCGATCTCCTCCAGCGCCTGCGCCATGATCACCAGCGCTTCCTTGTTGACGTCGATAATCCGCCGCGGCCGGCGCGACTGCTCGGGCCGCCGCTGCCACGCCTTCATCCAGTCGTCGCTATCGTCGTCGTCCGGCGTATGCTTGCGCGGCTCGCGATGGATCGGCTCGTCGGTCGAGGCCGACATGTCGAGCAGGAACAGCGTGGCGACGTCGCGCGCCTCTTTCTTGCGCGCCTTGTAGACGCGCCCGTCGGGCAGCTCGCCCATCCGCATCGCCACCCGCGCCTCGATCGATCGGTCGAGATCGATTTCGTCGCCATCCTCCAGGCCGCGCACCATCCGGTACGACGCCGGCCGGATTCGCTGAAAATGGCGGCGCACCTGCGGCAGCACTTCGGAATATCTCCGGAGCGTATCGGCGAAGAAGTCGCCGTTGTCGCCTTCGAGCTGGATTTCGCGCAGGCGGCACCAGTTGCGCCGGTAATCGGCCAGCACGTAATCCCATTCGTCGTAGGCGTAATAGCTGTCCTGACCGCGTCCGCGGCCGATCACCAGCCGGCCGCCGTTGGGCGGCGCGCCGATCTCCCCAAGCTGCTCGCGCAGCGCGTCGAGTTCGCGCGCCTCCTTGCCGAGCAGTTGGGTGAGATACATCCCCTCGCCCTCGGCGCCGCCTTCGCCCTGCGCCGGCCGCAATTCCATCCCTGACTCGATCAGCCGGCGAATCTCCTCGGCGGTGAGCGGCCGGCCGCCCTTGCCTTTCGCGTTCTGGCCCGAGGTCTCCATGCGCACGTTCTGATCGGGCTCGCCGTCGGCTCCGCCGCCTCCGTCGCCGTCTTCCTGGCCGAGTCCGTCGGCGCGATTACCCGTGCCGCTGACCTTGCTCGCCAAATCGTCGCGCATTTGATTCGCGCGCTGGCCCAGCGGATCGTCGGCGCCGGCCGCGCGGGCGGCTTCGATCAGCGCGGTCAGCCATTCATAGAGCGCGCCGGTTTGTCGCGCGCTGTCCGCGACGGTCGCGCCCGGCTCGCGCAGCGGCGCGAAGAACTCGCGGGCGCGGCCGATAAAAATTTCCGCGGGTTCGTCGTCCGCGCTCGCGATCGCGAACGCCGCCTTGACCAGCATCGTGCTGAACGCCAGCGGCCGGAGCGACTCCGCCAGCGTCACGTTCATCCGTGCGATTCGCGGCGCGAGCCCGCGATAACGCCGCGTCAGCTCGCCCTCGATCCGCGCCGCCTCCGCCAGCCGGAACAGCGCGCCCGCCAAGGTGGGGTCCGCGAACGACTCGATAAAGCCGTCGATCGCTTCGACTCCCGTTTCGCCGCGCTCGGCGAAGCCCGCCAGATCGGCGAGGCGCAAAGCGTAGCTGCCGAATTCATGGCGGCCCGCCAGATGCGCCGCGGTCAGCACATAGTAGTCGCGCGCCATCGGCGCGCCGCCGATTCCGGCGATCGTCTCGGGCAGCAGGATCATCTCGCCGCCGCTCATCGGGTAATGGAACGGCAGCACCGCGCCGGCATTGGGCAGCGTGTCGATCCGGAACTCCAGCGGAAACAGCATCCGCATGAATTTGGTCAACATGCCCTTGACCATGAACAGGGCGTGTTCGTCGCGCGCGAGATTCTCTTCCGACATATCGTCCATTGTGGCAAATCGACTCCACGCCGCGCAATTTACTCCTTGCGGCGCGCGCGGGAGTCCGCCGGCGGAAGCGCGGCTTGACTCTATCCGCAACCGGAGACTTAACTGATTGCACACTCATGCGTTGCGACAAATCCGTTGGTCCCCGCCGCGTCCGCTCCGCCGTCTTCGCGATTTTCGCGCTTGCGCTCGCCGCCGCGACCCTGATCGCGCCGCCCGCGCGCGCTGGCATCGCCGACGCGGTCCGTTACGCGAAACTCAAAAACGGCCTGCAGGTGATCGTGCTCGAAAACCACAAGGCCCCGGTCGCGACCTTCAACGTTTTTTACCGGGTCGGCTCGCGCAACGAATTGTTCGGCATGACCGGCATCTCCCATCTCTGCGAGCATCTGATGTTCCGCGGCACCAGGAAGCTCGCGCCCGAGGAATTTTCCAATATCATCCAGGAGTCCGGCGGCGAGGATAACGCCTTCACCACCGAGGATTACACCGACTATTTCGAGGTCATCAACCAGGCCCATCTGGACGTGCCGATTTCGCTCGAGGCCGACCGGATGGCGAATTTCGCGCCCAAGGGCTTCGACTCGGAAAAGGCGGTCGTGATGGAGGAGCGGCGGCTGCGCACCGAGGATAATCCCGAGGACGCCCTGCAGGAGATGACGCAGGCGGCGGCCTACGTCGCCCATCCGTATCATTGGCCGGTGATCGGCTGGATGAACGATATTCGCGGCCTCACCCTGGCGGACGCGATGCGCTATCACGCGATTTACTATTCGCCGCAAAACGCCGTGATCGTCGCGGTCGGCGATTTCGACGGCGCCAAAGTGATGAGCGAGATCAGCGGCTCCTTCGGCGCGATTCCCAACGGCCCCACGCCTCCGCCCGTGACCGAAATCGAACCGCCGCAGCAGGGCGGGCGCCGCGTCACGCTGCGCCACGCGGCCAATCTGCCCGCGTTCGCCGAAGGTTTTCATACGCCCAATTTCGCCAAACCGAACGACGCCTTTGCGCTCGAAATCGCCAGCGAAATCCTTTCCGACGGCAAAAGCTCGCGCCTTTACAAAGACCTCGTGCAGGACAAGCAGATGGTCATCGAGGTGAGCGCGGACTATGACATGACCTCGTTCGATCCCGGCCTGTTCTGGGTCTCCGCGCAGATCCGTCCGGGCGTCAAGACCGACGACGTGCTGGCCGAAATCGATCGTCAGATCGCCGCCCTGCGCGACCATCCAGTGACCGGCAAGGAGCTGCAAAAGGCCAAGAATCTCGAGCAGGCCGCTTTCGTCTTCGGCCAGGATTCAATCTTCCGCGAGGCGATGCTGCTGGGGCTGTACCAGATGCTGGGTAATTACCGCATGATCGACCAATACCTGCCGCAAATCGACCGGGTCACGGCGGCCGACGTCCAGCGCGTCGCCAAACAATATCTGGTGGATAGCAACCGCACGCTCGGCGTGCTCGTTCCAACCGGCGTCCTGCGCCATGAGATGGGCGGCGGAGCGGGAGGCGCGGTGCATCACGCGCCCGAATTCGATCCAACCGCGCCGCCCCCGCGCTCCGGCGCGCCCGCATCGCCCACCGCGCTCGCGCCAATCCGCGCCGCGGCCGCGCCCGCGATCCGCACGGCGACGGCGGAGGCGCTGCGATGACCCGCTTCAGCCGCCACGCCGCCGTTTTTTTCGCCGCGATCGTTTGCTCATTCGCGCTCGCCGCGCCGCGCGCTTCCGCGCTCGAGATCAAGCGGATCCAACTGGCCGACGGAGCCGTGCTCCTGGTCTCCGAACAGCATCAGTTGCCGATGGTCACGATGGCGATCGCGTTCGACGCCGGCGCGCGCCGCGATCCGAAAGATCAGGGCGGCCTCGCCACGCTCACGGCGGAATCCCTGATGCAGGGGACGAAGGATCTTTCCGCCGCTGAATTCAACCGCGAGGTCGATTTCATGGGCAGCGCGATCGATATCGGCGCCAGCCGCGATTTCGCCGTCGCCAGCGTCACCTCGCTGAAAAAATACCAGTCCCAGTCGATCCATCTGCTGGCCCAATTGCTGCAAAATCCCGGCCTGCGCGAGGCCGATATCAGACGCAAACAGGCCGACCAAATCGCCGATATCAAGTCCAGCGAAGAGGAACCGGGCTACGCCGCCGACGTCGCCTTCACCAAAACCATCTTCGGCGACTCGCCTTACGGCCACATGACCGAAGGTTCTTCGGATTCGGTGGCGAAACTCACCCCCGCCGAGGTCGCCGATTTCTATCGCACTTACTATCAACTCGGCAACGCCATAATCGCCGTCGCCGGCGACGTCGACGCGCAACAAATCAAGGCCGAACTGGAGAGCGAATTCACCGGTCTCAAAGGCTCCATCGCGCCGCAGTCCACGCCCGCGCCGATCATGGTGGCGCCGGGAATCCACGTCCAGGTCATCGATCGCAACGTCGCCCAGGCCAATCTGATCCTCGGCTCCGGCGGCGTGGCCCGCTCGAATCCGGACTACTACAAGCTCCAGGTGATGAACTACATCCTCGGCGGCGGCGGTTTCGCGTCGCGCCTGATGAAGGTGGTGCGCAGCCAGCACGGTCTCGCCTATTCGATCGGCAGCGCGTTCGACGCCGGCAAGTTCCAGGGCGCGTTCACGGTCGTGCTGCAGACCAAGAACGCCAGCGCCAATGAAGCGCTCAAGCTGATTCTCGCGCAGATGCGCGAAATCCAGGCGCATCCGGTGAGCGACGCGGAGATCGAATCGGCCAAAAAATTCCTGATCGGCAGCTTCCCGCTCAAGCTCGATCGGCAAAGCTCCATCGTCGGCTTCATGCTGCAGACCGAAATTTATGGCCTCGGCCTCGATTACGCCGATCGCTATCCGAAGATTATCGCGGCGATCTCGAAGGACGACGTGCAAAAGGTCGCGCGCGCATATCTCCATCCCGACGCGCTCGATCTGGTCGCCGTCGCCAATCAGTCCGAGGCGAAAATCGATCTGGCGAAATTCGAACCGCCCCGCCAATCCGCCTCCAACCAATGACGCCGCCACAGCGACCTTATGATGAAGTTACGATCTGCTTCTCGGCCGGAGCGAATGATCGAGACATTTGAATGCGAGTTTACAGGCTCGCTAGAGAGCGTACCGCCGATTCATCAGCGATCGATCGCATTTTTCGGTTGTTAATTGCCATGGGTTGCGGCATGCGAATCGAGACGGAAAAGCGAACCGGCGGTGGCGCAACGTCAGGGATGCTGGTCTCGAAACATCGCATTGATACTTTCTTATTGTTAAAATTTTTCGTCCTCTTCTCACCCACTGAAATTGGCGCAATTAAGGGGCTGGCGGTAGAGAATCAGGGCAGTACACAATCTGCATGAGCACACATTTCAAGTCTAAGTGGACGGCCAAAGGCCGCGATATAGACTTTAATTCCTTCCGTGCGCACGAATTTCATGACCGGAACGAAATCCGAATCGCCCGTCACCAGAACTAAAATATCCACCAAACCTTTAAGTGCGATGCGGGCCATATCAAGACCTATTCTTATATCGACGCCCTTTTGTTTTAAATCCGGTGCCAGATCTTTAGCAACAATTTGACGTTTGGTCTTAATCATATCGTTCACAGCAGTTTTTTTGATTTTCCAGCCCTGGCTAAGCAAAGTCCCGCGCCTGACTGCGAAATCAGGTTGAAGCTCCAAACCATTGATTAAATCGCTATTTGCCTTGAACTGGGTGGTCGTTTTGAAATTGATGCGGTAACCATCCATCGGATTCGTCAGTATTCCGTCGTAGGGCATTGCATCGTAATAAAATATTCGGTAAAGGGCCCCGCTTTTTAGCCGCTCATGTTCAAGCAGTCGCTCACATACCTCTACCACCTGCGCTGCAGTGGGGATTTGACCGCCGCTGGAACTTTGCAAAACAGTTCGTAAGAATCCCCCGTCCAATAAAATGGCAATTCGGTCATTTGAACGTGAAATAACGCGCATTAGATCGCTTCTCTCGTTTATCACACTTGATTTAGGATGGCCAAAAAGCCTAATCTTTTCTCGTATCGAAGAGACGCCCTCTCGCTGCGTCAATATCCAAGAAGGCGCAAGCCTCACGTGGCGGGAGGGCAATTTTCTACTGATCGCGAACTACCCCCCTCTTTATGACGTGAACTGGCCTGATGGACCGGCAATTAGGCGCGATATCGTTTATGCGTCGCATCATTCCTTACGGCGAATGCGAAGCTATCGCGCTTTGGATGCGGTCTCAACAATCGTGAACGCCTGCCCCGTTCGACTCGGCGCGTGCGTTGGCGGGGCGACCTGATCTATACTCGCGCCGGGCGCGCGGACGGCGCGCGGCCCAGCGGAGGTCATCATGAGCGGTCAAGCCTGGCGTATCGAAGGCGAATACTTCGAATCCTGCAATTGCGAACTGCTCTGCCCGTGCCTGCTCTCGCACGCGCAGGCGCGCCCCACCGAGGGCCATTGCGACGTCGTCCTCGCCGTCCATATCAATCAGGGCAATTACGGCGGCGTCGATATCAGCGGCCTCAACGCCGTGCAGGCCCTGACCACCCCGGCCGAGATGTCCAAGGGCAACGGCACCATGGCCGTCTATCTCGATAGTCGCGCCAACGACGCCCAGCGCGCCGCGCTCGAAGCGATCTTCACGGGCGCGGCGGGCGGACCGCCGGCCCTGATGGCGCCGATGGTGTCGAAGCGGCTGCCGACCAAAACCGCCGCGATCCAGTACAGTTCCGACGGCCGCACCTGGAAGGTCGCGATCGCGAACGTCACCGACGTGACCGTGCAGGGCGTGGCCGGAGCCGGCAATCAGACCGTATGGCTCGACAACGTCGCGCATCCCTTCTCGCGCCGGCTCGCCGCCGCCAAGGGAACTTCGAGCAGCTACCACGATCATTCGCTGAAGTTCGAAAACTCGGGGCGCAACGGCCACTTCTCCGCCATCAACTGGGCCAGCTGACGGCGCGGCTAACCGCGCCGCCGCATGCCGTCCGATGGCCTCCGCACCGGAAGCGCCCGCCGCAACCGATCGCGTGCCGCAACTCCCGACTCGCGATCGCGCCGTAATCTGGTTCGGCCTGCTCGCGCTGAGTGCGCTCGCCTGGCTCTATCTGGCGCGGATGCCGATGGCGGCCGGGGACTTCGGCCCGGTCGGCGCGCGGATGCTCGCCGCGTTACCGGCCGCAACCGCGGACGCCTCGATCACCTTCATGATGTGGGCGGTGATGATGGTCGCGATGATGATTCCGAGCGCCGGCCCCACGATCGCCACCTATGCCGCGATCGCGCGGCCGCGTCCCGGTTTTCGCGCGGTCCACGTCTGGATGCTGGTCGGCGGCTACGTCGCGGCCTGGACGGCGTTCAGCGCGGTCGCGACCGTCCTGCAAATCGCGTTGCAGCGCGGCGCGGTTCTGTCCGGAGCCGCGACGGCGACGCCGTTCGCCGGGGCCGCGATTCTCGCCGCCGCCGGACTTTACCAGTTCACGCCCCTCAAGGACTCGTGCCTCAGCGGATGCCAGTCGCCGATCGGTTTCTTCATGACCCATTGGCGCACCGGCGCGATCGGCGCCCTCCGGATGGGCGCGCGGCACGGCCTGATTTGCATCGGATGCTGCTCGATGCTGATGGCGCTGCTGTTCGTCGCGGGTGTAATGAATCTCACGTGGGTCGCGCTGATCAGCGTGCTGGTGCTGCTCGAAAAAGCGACGCCTTGGGGCCGGACGATCGCGCGGGTCGCCGGGGTCGCGATGCTCGCGGCGGCGCCGGTCGTCGCCCTGATGCGTTAGCTGGTGCGCCGGAAATCTTCACCGTCGGCCATTCCACCCATCCGATCCAGGTTTTCGTCGAGTTGCTGCGCCGCCATGAGATCGCGCTGCTCGCCGACGTGCGATCGTTTCCGTCCTCGCGCCGATGGCCGTGGTTCAATCAAAAAGAGCTCGCGGACGCCGTCACCGCGGCCGGCGTCGCCTACCGATGGTTTCAGGCGCTCGGCGGCCGGCGTCATTCGAAACTCGCCGAATCGCCCCATCGCGCCTGGGAGCATCCCGCCTTTCGCTCCTACGCCGACTATACCGATACACCCGAATTTGCCGCCGGCCTCGCCACTCTATGCGCCGCCGCTGGTCAGGTCCGCACGGCGATCATGTGCTCGGAGGGATTGTGGTGGCGATGCCATCGGCGCATCATCGCCGACCATCTGACCGTCCGCGGATGGCGGGTACGGCATCTCATGCCCGACGGCAAGCTCATCGACCATGAAATCGCCGAGTTCGCTTCCGTCGATGGGGAGCGCATCGTTTACGACGGCGGCCAGCCGTCGCTCGGCCTCAAATGACCCGTCCGTACACGCCTGTACATGAAGTGGCGCCGCGTGGCGCCACGTGATCATTGTGTGCCGGCGTTGCGTTCGAGGTATTCGGTAATCGCGCGGCTTTCGCCGGCGCTGAGCGGCGGCAATCCGGCCTGCGCAATCTTCGGCTGCATCGCGTCAACCTGGATCGCCCACATCGCCGCCGTCATCGACGATGGCGCATAGGGCTTGTGGCACGATCCGCAGCGCTGGGCGTACAGATGCTCGGCCGCGCTACCCTGCTCGGGCAACGGCGCCGTCCGGCATCCCGCCAGCCCGACGAAAAGGCCAATCGCGACGACGGTCACGGCGCCAGCGAACCGTCGGGCCCAGCGCCGCGCTTGCGCCGGCGTCATTCGACCATCGAAATGACCAATAAGAGCGGTCAAGGACAAAGCACGAAAATTCGGCGACAATGTTTCACGTGAAACATTTTCGCCATCACGTCAGACGATGCGCGCGGCCGGCAGAAGCGTTCTCAGCTCCGTCCGCAGCGCCGCGATCAGCGCCTGGCGATCGCTTTCCGGCAGTGGAGTTTTGCGCTCGGACAGCGGCCGCGTCCAGACCGGCTCGAGCCGCATCCGATCGTCGGCATAGCGCGGGAAAACGTGCCAATGGACGTGCGGCTCCTGATTCCCGAGGCATTCGTAGTTGAGCTTCAACGGCGCGGTGACGCGCTCGATCGCCTTGCCCACGGCGATCAGTTCGTCGAGCAGCTCATGCGCCTCGCCGCGCGGCAAGGCATGCATCTCGCGCACGTGCCGCTTCGCCAGAATGACGCAATAACCACGATAAAACTGTGCGTCGCCCAGGATAAGCCAGCTTCGCGGCAATTCCGCGATCGCGTCGGGGAATTCGCTCGCCGCGAGGCGCTCGATCATCGCGCAGATGCCGCATCGCGCGCCCGCCGCCGCGTCCCGCTCAGCCGCCATCGCCCGCCTCCGTCGCCACCTGCACCAGTTCGATCCGCGCATACTTGAGCAGGTCGGCGACCGTATGCAGCTTGTAGGGCCGGCCGTAATGCACACGCCTGATTCCCGTGTTGATCAGCACCTTGAGGCAATGGATACAGGGCGTATGCGTAACGTAGATGTCGGCGTCGCGAATCGCGCTGCCGTTGCGCGCGGCCTGCGTAATCGCGTTGATTTCAGCATGAATCGTGCGATAGCAGTTCTGCTCGATTTCTCCGTCCGGCGTGCGCGATTCGTAAATCAGGCAGCCGACGTCGAGGCAATGCGGCAATCCCGCCGGCGACCCGTTGTAACCGGTCGCCAGGATGCTGCGGTCGCGCACGATCACCGCGCCGACCTTCGCGCGCAGACAGGTGGACCGCTCCGCGACCTGCCGCGTAATCGTCATGAAGTATTGGTCCCAGCTTGGACGCGCCGCCATGACCGTCTCCGCCGTCAGTCGCTGATTAAGCCGTCTTCCCGTCCGCTGGCGGACCAGCGCAAGCCTTGGCGTGGCGTCGCTACGTTCCGCTCCGGATGCGGCGGCGCAATCAGCATCACGTCGATGCCGTTTCCGCCCGACGGTTCTTCGGGCCGCGACGGTTGTTGCTGGCGCTGGCCCGGAACGCTCGGCGCATTCGGCGCGGGCGGCGCAAACACGATTGGTACGGGAGGAAACGTCAGGATAAACAGCGCGATCGTTGCCCACGCCATCCCCGCACGCCGGCCCGTCAGGGGCGTGTCCGCATCAACCGTCGAAGGATGTCCCAGCCCAAGCGCAAACACCAGTCCGAACCAAACCAGCCATCCCAGCCAGAAACTATAGCCCAGCGCATACGGCACGAGCACCATCAGCGCGCATCCGAGCCACGCCCCGCGCGAGACCCATCGATGCCACCAGGCGCCCAGCAGCGCATAAACCGTATGGCCGCCGTCGAGCTGGCCGACCGGCAGCAGGTTGATCGTCGTCACCAGCAGTCCGATCCATCCAGCGAAAGCGGTCGGATGCAGATTGACGTTGACCGCGTTCGGATTCACGCCCAACACGACGCGCGAGACCGTCCAGAACAGAATCGAATTGCCCAGTTCGATTCCGCCGCCCGATTGATCGAGCGGCGTAACGGTCGACTTCGTCAGCCCGAGGATCATCACGATCAGCGCGACAACGAAGCCCGCCCACGGTCCGGCCGCGCCGATATCGAACATCGCGCGGCGCGTGCGCACCGGTGTTTTAAGCCGGATGAACGCGCCGAACGTCCCGATGAAGAAGATTGACGGAAGAAATGGGAACGGGAGTGGTAGATATGTTGGAGACGGGATGAAATATGGCAGCGTCGAATCGACGCCATGCCGCCGCCCCATGAGAAAATGGCCCATCTCGTGCGCCAGCAAAATCGCCATCAGCGGCAGCGAAAATGAGAGCCCCGCCGGCAGATTGATCAGGCTCGTGATCGGATCGAGCGG
>JAJXYM010000157.1 GCA_021780585.1 Deltaproteobacteria bacterium | reverse complement strand
AACTCATATTATCGAAACCGCACGCACGTTCCGCGATCGCTCGCGCCGCCGCTTCGAGGCGCGAGGAAAAGGCCACCCGGCTGCTCGATTCGACGCGCCCAAAGCGCAACGCCCTAGCACTTAGCCCATGCGCATCGTCGCGGCAAGTCCCGCCCCGCCGCGACGGCGTCAAGGCCGTTATGGCCCGTCGCTTGCCCGCGCCGCGGCCGCCTCCCGCGCCTTCAACCGATTCAGCGCGTTGACCAGCGCCAGCGCGCTCGCCATCACGATATCGCTATGCGCGCCCTGACCGGCCACCGTCATCCCGTCCTCGCGCACCAGGCACGAAACTTCGCCGAGCGCGTCCGTGCCGCCGGTGATCGCCTTGACCGAATAACGCTCCAGCGTCGGCGTGGTTCCCGCGATTTTGTAGATCGCCTTGTAGCAGGCGTCCACCATCCCGTCGCCGGTCGCCGCGGCGTTGCGCTCCTCGCCCGCGACCCGCATCGTCACTTCGGCGTGCGGCGTGGTCCGGCTCGACGACGTCACGATCACGTCCACCAGCTCGAACTGTTCCGCCGTGCGCCGCGTCTCCTCGTTCGCCAGCGCCAGGATGTCGTCGTCGTAGACCACTTTCTTCTTGTCGCACAGCTCCTTGAACGCCGCGAACGCCTTTTCGACCTCGATCGTCGCCGGCTCGACGCCCAGCTCCCGCAACCGGTTGACGAAGGCGTGGCGTCCCGAATGCTTCCCCAGCACCAGCTTGTTCGACGGAATCCCGATATCCTCGGGCTTCATGATTTCGTAAGTCAGCTTGTTCTTGAGCACGCCGTCCTGATGGATTCCGGCTTCATGGGCGAAGGCGTTGTCGCCAACGATCGGTTTGTTCGGCGGCACCGGCTGTCCGATAATCTGCGCGAGCAGCCGCGACGCCGGATAAATCTGCCGCGTCTCGATTCCGGTTCGCACCTCCATCAGGTCCTTGCGCGTCTTCAGCGCCATCACCACCTCTTCCATCGAGGTGTTGCCGGCGCGCTCGCCGATTCCGTTGACGGTGCATTCGACCTGGCGCGCGCCGTTGCGCACCGCCGCCAGCGAATTCGCCACCGCCAGACCGAGGTCGTTGTGGCAATGGGCGCTCCAGATCACCTGGTCCGCGCCCTCCACATGCTCGCGCATATAGGCGAACATCCGGCCGAACTCCTCGGGAATCGCATGGCCGGTGGTGTCGGGCAGATTGATGATCCGCGCGCCCGCCCGGATCACCTCGGCGCAAATCTTCGCCATGAAGTCCCAGTCGCTGCGCGAGGCGTCCTCGCACGAGAACTCGATATGGTCCAGATGGCGTTTGGCGCGCGTGACCGCCCAGGTCGCCGCGTTGAGCACGTCCTCGCGCGTCATGTTCAGCTTGTATTTCAGATGGATGTCCGAGGTGGCGATAAATATATGGACACCCGGCCGGCGCGCCTCTTCGACCGCCCGGAGCGCCGCGTCGACGTCCTCGTCGCGCGTGCGCGACAGGCTCAGCACAGTCGGCCGCTCCAGCGTCTGGGAGATTCGCCGCACCGCTTCGAAATCGCCCGGCGACGAAGCCGCGAAACCCGCCTCGATAATATCGACGTTGAGCCGCTCGAGCTGGCGCGCGATCGCGACCTTCTCTTCGACGTTCATCGTGCAGCCCGGCGATTGTTCGCCGTCGCGCAGCGTGGTGTCGAAAATTCTTACGTAGTCGTCGCCGACGAATTCGGACCTGGTCGTGGACATCGCAAATCTCCCTCGTCTTCAGCCCGCTGCGGGACCGAACCGGCGAACCGCGCGATTCCAGAAAAAGAAAACGCCCCGGGTCGCCTGTATCGGCCCACCCGGGGCGTTGGTCTCAGTTGCTCAAGCCTTCGTTCAGGCCCGCACCTCGACGCCCGCGGCGTAGGCCCCCGTAAGGGCCAGAATAAGCAGCAGTCCGAGATGCGGGTTCAGGGTCATGACTCCAACCATCCTAGATGGTCCACGAAACGTCAGTCAAGGCTCCCGCGCCGGAAACTCCGGGGCGTCCGCGTCAAAGGCGGCCGCGGCGGCGGGATTCATCCGCGCCTCGTCCGCCCGCCCGACCGCGGTGATGGGCTGGACCGGCCGCGGCTTGGCGCTCAGCTCGCCGCGCGCCATCAGGATCGGCCCCGACGCCACGTACGCGAACGCCAACGCGAAAAACGTGAACTGCGGCATCGCGAACAGCATCCCCGCCACCACCAGCACCACCGCCATCAGCTCGACCTGGGCGCGCCGATGCGGGGTGAAGGTTTTGAAGCTGGGATAGGGCACTCGCGAGATCATCAGCGCCGCCAGCGCGATCGTCGCCGGCGCCATCACGGCGCATAGCGTGCGCGGCGAATCGATCTCGAAATAACTGTAGGCCAGCACCGCGCCCGCGATCAGCGCCGCCGCGCCCGGCACCGGCAGCCCGGTGAAGCGCCGCTTGTCGGTAACCGCCGTCTGCACGTTGAAGCGCGCCAGCCTCAGCGCCGCGCTGACCACGAACAAGCCGCTGATCACGATGCCGAGCGAACCCAGCGGATGGATCGCCCAGCTATAGACCAGTCCCGCCGGAGCCACGCCGAACGCGACCACGTCCGAGAGACTGTCGTATTCGACGCCGAACTGACTCGAGCTGCGCGACAGCCGCGCGATGCGGCCGTCGAGTCCGTCGCAGACGAAGGCGACCGCGATCATCGTCGCGGCCAGTTCGAAATGCGCGTTCATCGACGAGATCAGCGAATAGAATCCCGCCAGCAGTCCCAGCGAAGTGATCGTCGCCGGCACCACGAAAACGCCTCGTCTGAGCGGTTCGGTCATTTTTCCCCGCCGCGCCTTCAGGTCCGCCGGCGCGAGCCGCATGCGCTCGCGCCGCGCAAAATCGCGGCGCGGCTCGCCGCCGGTCATCGTTGCGGTTCTCCAATCACGCTTTCGCCGGCGCGCACCCGATCGCCGGTCCGCACCGCGATCCGATATTCCAGCGGCATATAATGGTCCACCCGACTGCCGAACATGATCACCCCCACCCGCTCGCCGCGCGCGACCCGCGCGCCCGGCCGCACCCGGCATACGATTCGCCGCGCCAGGTAACCGGCCACCTGCACCATCGCATGGCGCCGTCCGCCGCGGTCGGCGATTACGATCAGATTGCGCTCGTTATGCTCGCTGGCGGTATCGCTGTAGGCGGCGCGAAATTCGCCCGCCGTATGCCGCACCGTGGCGATCTCGCCGGCCACCGGCGCGCGATTCACATGCACGTCGAGCGGCGACATGAAGACCGAGACGCGCCGGTACAGCTCCTGGGTCTGGGCCGGCAGGTCCGGAAGCGGACTCTCGCCGATCTCGGTGACGCGCCCGTCGGCGGCCGACAAAATCGCGTCGTCCGGAGCCGCCGAGCTCCGTTCCGGATCGCGAAAGAACATCCCGATCGCCGCCGCCGCAATCAGGATCAGGATCCCCAACGACGGCGCGCCGAACATGATCGCCACAACCCCGGTCAGCGCCGCGCCGACCGTGTAGACGACCCCTTCGACGGCGATTCCGAGACGTCCCGCGATTTGCTCGCGCATCCCCGCCGGCGCCGCCGCGCCCGAACTATCTGGCCCGGACTCGCTCAAGGCGCGGCCTAGTTGCGCGACTTGTCGACCAGCCGCTCACTGCCCAGCCACGGCATGAACGAGCGCAACTGCCGGCCGATCTCCTCGGTCCGATGCGTTTCCGCCTCGCCGCGCAGCCGCCTGAAGTTGGGCAATCCGGCGCGGTATTCGGCGATCCATTCGTTGGCGAATTTACCCGACTGGATATCCGCCAGAATCTGCCGCATCGCCTCGCGCGTCGCCGGTCCGACCACGCGATTCCCGCGCGTCATGTCGCCGTATTCGGCCGTGTTGCTGATCGAGTAGCGCATGTTCGCGATCCCGCCCTCGTAAATCAGATCGACGATCAGCTTGACCTCGTGCAGACATTCGAAATAGGCCATCTCGGGCGCGTAGCCCGCCTCGACCAGAGTCTCGAAACCCGCCCGAATCAGCTCCGTCAGGCCGCCGCACAGCACCGACTGTTCGCCGAAGAGATCGGTTTCGGTCTCCTCGCGGAACGTGGTCTCGATAATCGCGGCGCGTCCGCCCCCGATCGCGCATCCGTAGGCCAGCCCAATCTTTTCGGTGTCGCCCGACGGATCCTGATGGATCGCCAGCAGGCAGGGCACGCCCCGCCCCTTGACGAATTCGGAACGCACCAGATGGCCGGGGCCTTTCGGCGCGATCATGAAAACGTTAACGTCCGCCGCCGGCTCGATAAACTTGAAATGGATATTGAAGCCGTGACCGAACGCGAGGTACTTGCCCTTGCCCAGATGCGGCTCGATTTCGGCCTTGTAGATATCGCTCGCCATCTCGTCCGGCGTCAGCATCATGATGATGTCGGCTTCGGCGGCGGCCGCGGCCGTGTCGAGCACGCGCAGGCCCTGTTTGGCGGCCTTTTCCCACGAGGGGCTGCCTTGGCGCAGGCCGACGCGGACGTTCATGCCGCTGTCGCGCAGATTCAGCGCGTGCGCATGGCCCTGGCTGCCAAACCCGATAATCGCGATCTTCTTCGTCCGGAGCGCGCTCAGGTCGGCGTCACGGTCGTAAAATACTTTCATCCCGTCTTCTCCCGAAAAAATTATTCCCTGGCGTGGCGATGGTTATGATTGGTGTCGAGCTGCACCGATCGCGCCATCGCGATCTTTCCCGTCCGCACCATTTCCTTGATTCCCAACGGCCGGACCAGCGCGATAAACGCCTTAATCTTGCCGGTGTCGCCGGTCACCTCGACCGTCACCGAGCGTGGCCCGATATCCACCACGTGCGCCCGGAACGCCTGCACGATCGAATCCAGCTCCGAGCGCGTGCGTTCGTCAACCGCGACCTTGGCCATCACCAGTTCGCGATCGACCGTTTCGACTTCCTTGAAGTCGGTGACCTTGATCACCGCAACCAGCTTGTTGAGCTGCTTGTTGACCTGCTCCAGAATCTGGTCGTCGCCGGCCGTAACCAACACGATCCGCGAGACCGTCGGATCCTGCGGATCCTCGTTGACCGTAAGCGATTCGATGTTGAAGCCGCGGCTCGAAAACAGCCCGGCTACACGGGCAAGCACGCCGAATTCGTTCTCGACCAGAACCGATATCGTATGACTTGGCATCGCGAATGGATAACCACAATCGGCCTCGCCCGGATGCGCGGTCAGGGCGCCTCGTCGTGCTGATGGCGATTGAGGAGTTCCATCATACGATCCTTGGAGGCCAGTTTCAGCTTCTGAATCCGTTTCTTTTCCAGTTCCTCGGCGGGAGTGAGATAAACCTTGTGGCGGAAGGCTTCGAGTTGCTGCTTGAGTTCGAGATGCTCCGTGTAAAGCTCCTTCAGACGCTCGTCATGAACGGCATGCTGCTGGATTAGCTCTTCCTCTCGATGTTCCATGTTCGACGCCTTCTCTCCGCTCTACGGCGGTGGAATTGACCGCCGCGCCGGACGCCCGGACGTAGCGTGGTTCGAGGCTTTCCGGCCGATCGCTCTCGCCACGCGCGATCCGGGCCGCGCCCAGCGCGGCCACGTACGCTCCCGCAAGCTGTAATTCGGCGTTCCCCGCATGCGCCGCCGCCCGCCCGCCACGAGCTTGCACCAACGCGCAGGCCTCTTCGGCCTTGTTTTCTCCGACGAACAAAACCTCGCCGGCCGTTTGCATGGCGAAGTCTTCAAGGGGAACGACCAGATCACCTGATCGTCTTTCTAGCGCATCGGCGCCAACCTGGTAAAGCGAACCGTAGACCTCGCCGCGGCGCGCGTCGATCATCGGGCATACGGTTACGCCGGGCCGGATCCCCGGACCGTGCGCACCGCATAGCGCCATCGCGTCGAGCGACGAAACGCCGACAATCTTTAGCTTTGCACCGATTATCAGACCTTTGGCGTAGCTTAAACCGACCCTGAGCCCGGTAAAGGAACCCGGACCGATTCCGACCGCGATCGCCGTCAAATCGCGCATCCCGATCCCCGCCCGCCGCATCGCCGCCTCGACCAGTTCCGGCAGATCGGCGCCGTGCGAGCGCGCCGGCCGGTTCAGCGATCCGAGCACGCGGCCCGCCGCGACGATTCCGATCCGCGCCGCCGGCGTGCCGGTCTCGATTCCCAGCACCGGTCCCGCCGTCGCGCCCGCCGCGAGCAACTTTTCAGCCAATAAGACGCGATAGGTCATTGAGAATTACGAATGCCATCAGAATGACCAGCAAGAACAGCCCGACCTGCATCGCGATCTCGCGATGGCGCAGATTAAGCGGCTTGCCGCGCAGCCCTTCGATCGTGAAGAACAGCAGATGGCCGCCGTCGAGCAACGGTACCGGAAACAGGTTGATAATCCCCAGCTCGAGGCTCAGCATCACCGCGAACATTGCCAAATCGGCAAACCCCTGATGGGCCTCGCGGCCGGCCACCTGGGCGATCATGATCGGTCCGCCGAGAGCTTCGCGCACCGGCGTCGTACCGCGAAAGATATTGTAAACTCCGATTCCCAACGACGCGGCCATACCGCCCGTCTGGACCACCGCCAGTTCGACCGCGCGGATCGGTCCTTCGCGTTCGATCCGCTCGTCGCCGCGCGGCAGCACGCCGATCACCCACATCGGCTGTTTTGTGCCGTAAATCGTCGTTTCCGGCACCAGCTTGGGCTGAATCGTCAAGTTAAGCGTTACCGGACCGCCGGCCTGCGCCCGCTGAATTACGAAATGGACGGGATTGCCGCCGCTCGCCTTGACCGTCAGGGACAGCTCGTCCCACGATTCGACCTTCGCGCCGTTGACCGTCAGCACCCGGTCGCCGCTGCGCAGGCCGGCCGTGTAAGCCGGCATATCCTTCTGGATATCGCCCAGCACCGGCAGCGTGACGGGCGCGCCGAGCATGAAGACGACCGCCAGCAGAATCGGCGCGAACAGGATGTTCGCGAACGGCCCCGCCAGGACGATCGCAAAGCGCCGGCGCAGCGGCTGGGTCGGAAAGGCGCGCGCGTTGAACTGCGCGATCAGCGCCGACGGCCGCTTCGCACCCAGACGCTCCCGCGCGAGCCCAGGCGATCCGCAGGCCGCGATTTCGCGGATGATCAGCGACTCCTCGGCGGTCGGATCGCGCCCAAGGACGGATTGGGCGGTCCCGGCCGCGATTTGTCCGTCCGGCGCAATTTTATCGACGATGGTCTTAATCGCGGCGTCGTCGTCACGACCGTCCCGTGGCAGCCATCCGCTACGCGTCGCGGCGCCGATCAGATCGAGTTCGAGTTCTTGCGCGTAGCCTTCGATCGTCTGAGCGCTCGGCTCGTCGGAAATTTCATCGCCGAGCATCCGCACGTAGCCGCCCAGCGGCGTCGCGCCGATCGCGTAGTCGGTCTCGCCGCGCCGCACGCCCCAGATCCGCGGCGGATAGCCGACCGAAAAGCGCAGCACCCGCACGCCCATCCGCTTGGCGACGATAAAATGGCCCGCCTCGTGAACGATGATCAGGACCGCGAAGACGACGACCGCGGCAAGGATTGACGTGATCATAAGGTAAACATACGCACGCGCTGGCCAAATGAGCCGACGCTGGCGTCAAGGAGTACAATAGTATGCGAAGGCGACGGCAAATAACAGGCCGCATACGCGGTCGAGCAAGCCGCCGTGGCCCGGAAAAATCCATCCGGAATCTTTTACTCCGGCCACTCTTTTGTATGCGGAATTGGCCAGATCGCCGAGTTGCGCCAGCACGCTGACCCCCGCCGCGATCAGCGCCGTCGCCACCCAGCTCCATCCGGAGGCGAGCCACGGCCGCAGGATCAGCGCCGCGAGGACGCTGGCGGCGAGGCCGCCGATCGCCCCTTCGAGCGTTTTATTCGGGCTGACCCGCCGCGCCAGCTTGATTCGGCCGATCGCGCGGCCGGTAAAATAGGCGCCGCTGTCGCTCGCGATCACGATCATCAGCACCAGGATAATTTCGGCGATGCCGCCCGGCCGATTCCGCATCAGCGCGAGATAGGGAAATGTCCCGCCAATCCAGAGCGCGCCGGCAAACAGGAACCATCCGTCGCGCGGCGTCTGGTCGGCCCCCTTTCTGCCAACCCGAACGACTATTTCAAGCATGATCAGGCCGGCAAAGTTCGCCGTGACGGCGGGAACCCTTCGAAAGCCGATATAGTCCGCCAGAAGCGGCGTCATCGCGAAAAATGCCGCGCTCAGAATCACGAGCGTCTTCTCGACGCCGCTCGCACGGGTCATCGCGATAATTTCGTAGAGCGCCCATGCCATCAAAAACGCAATAAAGATTGTGAAATCGCGCGGCGGCGCCCACAGCACGATCGCCAGCGTGATCGGCAGCGCGACCGCCGCCGTCAAGAGTCTAGTTCGCAGCACTGAGCGGCGCGGCCGTGGCGCCGTCGAGCGCGCCGAAACGCCGTTGACGCGCCTGGTAGGCCGCGAGCGCCGCGAGCAGGTCGCGCTCGCGAAAATCCGGCCACAGCGTTTCAGTGAAATAAAGCTCGGTATAGGCGAGCTGGAAGAGGAAAAAATTCGAAATGCGGATTTCGCCCGAAGTCCGAATCAGCAAGTCGGGATCGGGAATTCCGCCGACCGTTAGTTCATTGGCGACGGTTGCTTCGTCGATTTGATCGGGACTGATCCGGCCAGCGGCCGCCGCCGCGGCGAGCCGCCGCGCCGCCTTGACGATCTCCTGGCGGCCGCCGTAGGAGAGCGCCAGCGCGACCGTCATCCCGCGATTTTCGGCCGTCGCCGCGACCGTCCGTTCGAGCGCGCGCCGCACCGGCGCCGGCAGCCGTTCGACGTCGCCGAGAGCGACCACGCGGATCTCGCGCTTCATCATCCGCTTGAGTTCGGTGGTCAAATAGCGATGCAACAACTGCATCAGGAAGCGCACTTCGGCTCCCGGCCGATGCCAATTCTCGTGCGAAAAGGCGAACAGCGTCAGATATGGAATACCCAGTTCGCGCGCCGCCTCGACCACCGCGCGCACGGAATCCTTGCCGCGGCGATGGCCCTCGCTGCGGGCGAGACCGCGCTGACTGGCCCAGCGGCCGTTGCCGTCCATCACGATCGCCACATGGCACGGCATCCGCGCCGGCTCGAGCGCGAGCTGCGGAAATTCGGCTAAAGGTAAAGACGAGGCCACCAGATGAGACGGATCGGCGCCGCGGCGCGGCTCCGATCAGACCTCCATTATCTCCGCTTCCTTGGCGGCCAGAATCCGGTCGAGCTTTTCGATATGTTCGGTGGTCAGCGTCTGGACCCTGGCCTCAGCCGCTCGCAACTCGTCGTCGGTAACCTTTTTTTCCTTATGCTGACCCTTGAGGCGGTCGTTGGCGTCGCGCCGATGGTTGCGGATTGAGACCCGGAACTCCTCGGCGACCTTGCGAATATGGCGGACCAACTCCTTGCGCCGCTCCTCGTTCAACTCGGGAATCGGAATCCGAATCACCTTGCCGTCGTTCATCGGATTGAGGCCGAGGTCCGAGGTCTGAATCGCCTTTTCGATTTCGCCCATCGCACCCTTGTCATAGGGCGTAACGATCAGCAGGCGCGGTTCGGGCGCGGCGAGACCGGCCAGTTGGCGCAGGGGAGTGCGCGCGCCGTAGTAATTTACGTGGAGATTCTCCAACAGGGCGGTTGAGGCGCGTCCGGTGCGCACGCGGGCAAGTTCGCCGCGGAACGCGGTGAGCGCCTCGTCCATTTCCATTTGCGCCAGCTCGATATCCTCGTTCATCGTGGTCCGCGCCTCCGCGATCAGGCCGCGCCGCCGACGCTGGTGCCGATCGCCTCGCCCATCACAGCCCTTTTTATATTACCCGGCTTGCGCAAATTAAAGACTATAATCGGCAGTCGGTGATCCATACACATCGAAATCGCAGTCGAGTCCATCACTTTGAGGTTGCGCTGCAGCACCTCGATATAGGTCAGCCGGTCGAAGCGATGGGCGTCCGGCTCGCGCACCGGATCGCGATCGTATACGCCGTCCACGGTATGGCTCGCCTTGAGGATCACGTCGGCGCCGATTTCGAGCGCGCGCAGGCTGGCCGCCGTGTCGGTGGTGAAATAGGGATTGCCGGTGCCGGCGGCGAAAATCACCACGCGGCCTTTTTCCAGATGGCGGATGGCGCGGCGCAGGATGTACGGTTCGCACACCGAATGCATCTCGATCGCCGAGAGCACGCGGGTCGGCACATTGAGTTGTTCGAGCGCGTTCTGCAGCGCGAGCGCGTTGATCACCGTCGCCAGCATCCCCATCTGATCGGCGGTCGAACGGTCCATTCCGCGCGCTTCGTATTCGCTGCCGCGCAGGATATTACCGGCGCCAATCACCAGGGCGAGCTGGATTTTGAGCGCGGCGACGTCGCGCACCTCACGGGCGATTTCGGCCAGCGCGTCGGCGTCGATACCGCTGCCTTGCGCCGGCGCGAGCGCTTCGCCGGAAAGCTTGAGCAGGACGCGCCTGAAGCGGGGGGTATGGTTTCCGTCGCTGTCCGCCTCGGCCATCATCGCGAGTCTTTCCTTCCGGCGTATGCGGCGCGCCGCCGGCGCCGGCGAATGAGAATCGTCGCTCCGTTTCGCTCAGGCCGCGCGCGCTTCGAGGTTTTCGCCGAGCTGGAAGCGCACGAAGCGCCGGACTTCGATCTTTTCGCCGAGCTTGCCGACATATTCGCCGATCAAATCCTTGATCGTGCGGTTCGGATCTCGCACCCACGCCTGTTCGTAGAGGCAGGACTCGGCGTAGAATTTTTCCAGCTTGCCCTCGACGATTTTGTTGATCACGGCCTCGGGCTTGCCCGTGCCGGCGGCCTGCGAGGCGTAAATCTGGCGTTCCTGGGCGATGACGTCGGCGGAGAGTTCCTCGCGCCGGACGCTGCGCGGATTGGACGCCGCGATTTGCATCGAGAGCTCTTTGACGAGCGTCTGGAACTCGGGCGTCTTGGCCACGAAATCGCTCTCGCAGTTGACTTCGAGCAGGACGCCGAGCTTGCCGCCGGCATGGATATAGGAGCCGACCGCGCCTTCGGAGGCGACCCGGCCGGCGCGTTTGGCGGCGGCGGCGATACCCTTCTCGCGCAGCCAGACGACGGCCGCTTCCAGGTCGCCCTTGGCCTCGGCCAGCGCCTTCTTGCAATCCATCACGCCGGCGCCAGTCTTCTCGCGTAGTTCCCTGACCAGATTCGCGTTTACGTCCATGCCAGTTTCCGGGGAAATCTCCCGTTTATGCCTGTTTCAGGTTGGCGCCGCCGTGGCCGGCGCGCGCGACTTCGCGGCGGAGCCCCGCCAAAGCCTGGCGGCGGGCCGCTCCGCGCATCGCTTCGCCTCAGACCTGTTGCGGCGGCGGCTCGGGCGCGGAGCCGTCGTCGAGCGCAGGCGCTTCGGCCTCGTCCTCGAGGCCCTTGGCGCGCTCCTCGGCGAGGCGCTTGCCTTCGATCACGGCGTCGGCGATCGCGGCGGTGAACAGCTTGATCGCGCGAATCGCGTCGTCATTGCCCGGGACGCGGTAGGCGATCAGATCGGGATCGCAATTGGTGTCGACCACCGCGATCACCGGGATGCCCAGCCGATTGGCCTCGGCGACGGCGATTTCCTCTTTCTTGGTGTCGATCACCCAGAGCGCGTCGGGCAGCTTGCGCATATTCTTGATGCCCGCCAGGTTCGCCATCAGCTTGGCGTGCTGCTGGGCGTTGTCGCTCATCTCTTTCTTGGTGAGCGCCTGGATCATCTCCGGGTCCGCCATCATCTCTTCGAGCTTCTTGAGCCGTTCGATCGAGGCGCGGATGGTCTGAAAATTGGTCAGCATCCCGCCCAGCCAGCGGTTGTTGACGTAGAACATCCCGCAGCGTTCGGCCTCCTCGCGCACGATATCCTGGGCCTGTTTCTTGGTCCCGACGAACAGGATCGTGCCGCCCTGGGCGGCGAGGTCGCGGGCGAAGTCGTAGGTCGCGCGGAACATCTTGACCGTCTGCTGCAGGTCAATGATGTAGATGCCATTGCGGGCGCCGAAGATGTAAGGCTTCATCTTCGGATTCCAGCGGCTGGTCTGATGGCCAAAATGGACGCCGGCCTCGAGCAGCTGCTTCATGCTGATTTCGGTCATGGAGAGTCTCTCTTTGTTTTCGCTTTGCCGTTTCGCGGCGCTAACCTTTCATATTACGCATCGCGGCGGCCATTGCATAGGGCGCGATTCCGTCCGGCGCTCCCGCCGCCGCGCGCCCGGACGGGCCCGCCGCTCACGCCGCGTCAACCATTCATCGAATCGAGAAATTCCTCGTTGGTCTTGGTGCCCTGCATCTTGTCGAGCAGGAACTCCATCGATTCAACCGCGTTGAGCTGGGACAGCAGCTTGCGCAGGATCCAGACCCGGTTGAGCGTGCTGCGCGGCAGCAGCAGCTCCTCCTTGCGGGTCGAGGAGCGCTGGATATCGATAGTCGGGAAGATGCGCTTTTCGAGCAGCCGGCGGTCGAGCGCGATCTGCTGGTTGCCGGTGCCCTTGAACTCCTCGAAAATCACCTCGTCCATCCGGCTGCCGGTGTCGACCAGCGCGGTGGCGATAATCGTCAGGCTGCCGCCGTCCTCGGTATTGCGCGCGGCGCCGAAGAACTTCTTGGGTTTGTGCAGCGCGTTGGAATCGACGCCGCCGGAAAGAATCTTGCCCGACGGCGGGACGACGGTGTTATAGGCGCGCGCCAGACGGGTGATCGAATCGAGCAGAATCACCACGTCGCGCCCATGCTCGACCAGCCGCCGCGCTTTTTCGATCACCATCTCGGCGACCTGCACGTGGCGCGTCGCCGGCTCGTCGAAGGTCGAGCTGACCACTTCGCCCTGCACCGAGCGCAGCATGTCGGTGACTTCCTCGGGCCGCTCGTCGACCAGCAGGACGATCAGGATGACCTCGGGATGGTTGTGCGCGATCGCTTTCGCAATCGCCTGCATCATCATGGTTTTGCCGGTGAAGGGCGCGGCCACGATCAGGCCGCGCTGGCCTTTGCCGATCGGCGCGATCAGGTCGATGATGCGGGTGGTGTAGTCCTCGTGGTCGTATTCGAGCTTGAGCCGCTCCTCGGGATAGAGCGGCGTCAGGTTGTCGAAGAGAATTTTGTCGCGGGCCTTTTCCGGCTCCTCGTAATTGATCGATTCGACCTTGAGCAGCGCGAAATAGCGTTCGCCCTCCTTGGGCGGACGAATCAGGCCGGAGACGATATCGCCAGTGCGCAGATTGAACTTCCGGATCTGGCTCGGCGAGATATAGATATCGTCGGGACCGGGCAGATAGTTGTAATCGGGCGCGCGCAGGAAACCGAAGCCGTCGGGCAGGATTTCGAGCACGCCTTCGCCGAGAATCGAGCCGTTGCGGGCGGCCTGCGCCTGCAGGATCGAGAAGATCATCTCCTGCTTGCGCATGTTGATCGCGCCGTCGATCGCGTAGTCGCGGGCGATCTGGGCGAGTTCGGTGATTTTCGCGCCTTTGAGCGCCTTCAGATTGAGCGCTCCGGTTTCGCTGATCACCGGCGCCGCCGCGTGGCGATTGGGAACGAACGGCCGGCTTTCGGCTGGACGCGCGGAGCCGTTGCCGGTCACTTCGGCCGGAGCCTCCGCGGGCGGCGGCGGCGGCGCCGCGTGATGGGCGGCATGATGGCCGCGCGGCCGAATAATCGCCGTGGGCGCCGGATGCGCCTCTTCGAGCGGTTCGTGGGCGTCGCTTCTGCTTGCTCCTCGTCCTTTACCCATAATGCCTCCCCGCATCGTCACTATCCCCGCAATGTTGAAATTTCCGCCGCAGGCGTTCGGGATCGCCCGCTGAGCGGTAGCGTGAATTTTCCTGCCTGTCGGCGTCGCCGCCGACGCCCGGCGCCACCCGCCTCAAGGTTCTCCTGCGTGCTTGGCCAATTCGGCTGCTTGAAAACGACGCCGCCAGTTGAATCTGGTTCGATCGGCGTCCGGGGCGGGAAAGTTTCGAGATTCGGTCCCCTTCGGCGCACTCGATGCGGGAGTACAATAAGAAAGTAACCAAGGGGCAGGGACCTGTCAACGAGATCCGGCGCGCCGGCGCCGGCTCCATTCAGTCCAACGCGATCCAGCGGCGCACCGCGTCCAGATCCGCGGCAAAGCCGCGCGCGGCGAAATACGCCATGAAATCCCGGGGCGGCGGCGCCACGAACTCGCGCCGCTCGGCGGTGCGCGGATGCGTTATTTCGAGCGCCAGCGCATGCAGCGCCTGGCGCGCGAAACCTTCCCCCGCGCTATCCGCCCGCCCGCCGCCGTAGAGCGCGTCGCCGAGGCAGGGATGGCCGCTGGCGGCCAGATGCACGCGAATCTGATGGGTGCGGCCCGTTTCGGGCCGCACGCGCACCAGCGTCGCCGCCCCGTCCGGCGCGGCGAAACGCGCGATCACGGCGACCTGGCTGATCGCTTCCCGCGGCTGGCGCGAGCGCACCGACATCCGCTTGCGCTCGGTCGGATGGCGGCCCAGCGGCCGGGCGACGGTGAAGCGGTCGCGCGCGACGATCCCGCGCACGACCGCGAGATAGGTCTTGCGCACCATGCGATCCTTGAACTGGCGCGCCAGATCGGTCCGCGCCGCCAGCGTCCGCGCGACCACCATCACGCCCGAGGTATCCTTGTCGAGGCGATGGACGATGCCGGGGCGGCGCACGCCGTCCGGATCGGCCAGCGCGGCCAGATCGGGAAAGCGCGCGAGCAGGGCGTCGACCAGGGTGCCGTCCGGATGGCCGGGGGCGGGATGCGCCGCGACGCCGGCGGCCTTGTTGACGACGATGATTTCTTCGTCGGCGAAAAGGACGTCCAGCTCCGGCGCGGCGCGCGCCGGAG
>JAJXYM010000173.1 GCA_021780585.1 Deltaproteobacteria bacterium | reverse complement strand
GGGCGTGATCACGCCGTCGGCGCGGCGCAGCAGGCCTTCGAAATTACGCACCTGGCCGTCGATCAGCAGCCGCTTGACGTACGCCCGCCAGTCGTCGCGCTTGACCCAGATATCCATCTCCTTCGGCGTTTTGCCGACCACCTGGTCGAGCGCGAGACCGGCAAGCTCGAGAAAGCTCTGATTGACCCGCAACAGCCGCCCGCTGCTGAAGTCGCTGATCGCGATCGCGTCGAGGCTCGCCTCGAACACCTTGCGCAGAGTCGCCTCGCTTTCGATCAGGCGGGCCTGCGCCTGTTCGCGCTCGCCGATCGCGCGCTCGCGTTCGGCAATTTCCCGGCGCAGCCGGCGCTCGCTCTCGCGCAGCGCCGCGACCCGTCGCGACAGCTCCTCGCGCGCCTCCAGCAGTTGGCGCTCCGTGCGTTTAAGCTCCGTGATGTCGTGGCCGATGGTGATGATGCAGGGTTCGCCGCCAATTCGCACGACCACGCCGCTCGCCAGATGCGGGATGAGTTGGCCGTCTTTGCTCCGCAGCGTCATCTCCAGGTGGCGGACCTGGCCCTCCGTGCGCAGCCGCCGCATGTATTCGCGCAATTCGTCGGGATTCGCCCATACCGCCAGTTCCTGGGCCGAGTGGCCGACCGCCTCTTCATGCGCAAAGCCGCTGATTTCCAGAAAGCTGCGATTGCATTCGAGGAAACGGCCATCGGCGAGTCGCGAAATCGCGATCGTGTCCAGGCTCGCCTCAAAAATCTGACGCAGCTTCGCCTCGTTCTCGCTAAGCCGCTCCAGCGCCTGCTCGCGCTCGCCGATCGCGCGTTCCCGCTGCGCCGTCTCGGCGAGCAGGGCCCGATGGCTGTGGGCGAGCGCTTCCATACGCGCGGCGCGTTCGGTGCGATAGCGTTCGCCCATCAGCGTCGCGCAGAAGCCGACGCCGATCGCGGCGAGCGGCGTCAGCCAGTGGTAGATGTGTTGCGCCGGCGGTTCGGCCACGCCCCCCGCCGCGGCCATCGCCGCCACTCCCAGCAGCGACAGCGCCGCCTGCCAGGCGGTATCCCACGGCATCAGCCCCGCCACGCCCAGCACCGTGATCGTCACGGTCAGGACCAGCGGATCGACTTCGCCGGTGACGCGCGCCAGCGCCGCCGCATTCACGAACAGCACGGCGCATACGCCCAACAAAAACTCCCGCCGATATACCGCGAGGCGGCGCGAGCCGATCAGCGCCACGAAGCCGGCAAGGTCGGCGATCGCAACGAGATGGAGGGCCGCGATTCGGCCGCGCATCCCGCCGGTCAGGCGCAAATCGATCACCAGATAGAGCAATTCCGCCAGCAGCATCACGCCGGATCCTGCGCGGAGCAGCCGCGCGGTCCAGCGCTCGCCGACTTCGCTCATCGCGGCGAGCGCCCGCAACTGGTCCGACGCGATCGGCGGAAGCCGTACGGCGGCCGCGGAGGGTTCAGCGCCGGGCGGCGAAGGCATTGGGGCTGTCGGTGCGGTCTGACTTTCGTGCGGAAGAGGATTCAGGTCCATTGCCATGTGCGCCCGCGTCTACCGATCACTGGACGTTGTACGTCAGGGCCGCATCGCTCGCTAAATTCCCCGCATTCAAGCAAGAGCGATGCCTTGGCCGATTCGAATTCTTGCGCTTCGCTGCCACGGTCTGGTGCGGTTTTCAACAGGAATTTCGCGTTCTGGGACATCCCGTTCATTCTGGGACAGAGTAGCCGATGGCGCCGACAACCGTTGTCGTGCGCGCATCCCGCCGGCCGCATACGACGCCCGTGCGGTGCATCCCGGTTGCGGCGCGTTCAACAGGCGGCCAGCGCCGCGCCCAGATCCTCGAGCAGGTCCTCGACCGATTCGAGGCCGACCGACAGGCGAATCAGGCCGTCGCCGATGCCGGCGCGTTCGCGCTCCTCGCGCGGCATCCCGGAATGCGACGTCGTCGCCGGCCGCGTCACCAGGCTCTCGACGCCGCCGAGGCTGGGCGCGCTCACCGGCAGCGTGAGATGCGCGATGAAGGCGTCGGCGGCGGCCACTCCGCCCGGAAGCTCGAAACTGAGCATCCCGCCGAAGCCGTCGAACAGCTCGCCGGCGCGGGCGCGCTCGGGATGCGTTTCGAGGCCGGGATAGTTGACCTTCGCCAGGCGACCGGAGCCGGCGAGAAAGCGCGCAATCGTGAGCGCGGCCTGGTTCTGATGGCGCACGCGGACGCCCAGCGTCTTGAGTCCGCGATGCAGCAAAAAGCAGGCGTGCGGATCGAGCGATCCGCCCAGATGCGCGGCGGTGCGATTGATCCGCGCGATCAGATCGGCGCGCCCGATCACCGCCCCCGCGACGATATCGGAATGGCCGCCCAGATATTTCGTGCCGCTATGAATCGACAGATCGAAACCATGCTCCGCCGGGCGGAAATTGATCGGGCTGGCGAAGGTGTTATCGACGATCGCAATCAGTCCGTGCGCGTGGGCGAAGGCGACCGCCGCGCGCAGGTCCGCGACCCGCATCAGCGGGTTCGAGATCGTCTCGACGTAAAAGACGCGGGTATGCGGCGTGAGCGCTTGCGGCCACGAGGCGGGATCGCAGGCGTCGACGAAATCGACGCCGAGGCCGATGCGCGGAAATTCATGGCGCATCAGATCGTGCGTGCCGCCGTAAAGACAATCCTGCGCGATCATCCGATCGCCCGCGCCCATCAGCGCCATCAGAGTGGTCGTGATCGCCGCCATCCCGCTGGCCAGCACCAGCGCGGATTCGGCGCTTTCGACGACCGCGAGCTTGCGATGGAGCGCGTCGTGATTCGGCGTGTTGTTGAGCCGGATATAGCGCAGGGCGTGATAGTCGCCTTCGCCGCGATAGGCGAAAGTCGAGGACTGGAAGATCGGCATGCTGACGGCGCCCTCGATCAACGGATCGGGCTCGCCGGCATGAATCAGGCGCGTGTCGATACCGCGCATCGGCCGCTTCATCGCATCATCCTCCCCGCGGCCCCGACCGCGCGTAATCCAATTGTCGCCGCGAGCGAAGCCGGCCGGACGCGGGCGCGTCCGTGCAGTCCGATGGAATAGCCCGTCGCGCGCCGCTAAGCTAGCGCAATCGGCGCGCGCCCGGCGCGCGGTCCGGCGGGAGAGTTGGACGTGAAAGCGGTGATTGTCGGCGGCGGAATTATCGGCGGCGCGATCGCGTGGCGGCTCGGGCGCGAAGGAATCGCCGTGACCGTGCTGGAGCGCGGGCGGCTCGGCCGGGAGGCGTCATGGGCGGCGGCCGGGATGATCGCGCCGCAGGCGGAAGCGCAGAGCGCCGGAGTTTTCTTTGATCTGTGCATGGCCGGCCGCCGCGTTTTCGCCGCGACGGTCGAGCGGCTGGCGGCGGAATCCGGCGTCGATCCCGAATACGACGCGCAGGGGATTCTGTATCTCGCCTTCGACGACGCCGAGCGCGCGGAATTGGTCGCGCGCGCCCGATGGCATCGCGAATGCGGCGCACTGGTCGAGGAATTGTCGCCCGCCGAGGCGCGACGGATCGAGCCGGCGATTTCGTCCGCGGCGATTCATGCGCTGCATTTTCCCGACAATCGGCGGGTGGAGAATCGCCAGCTCACGCAAGCCTATATCGCGGCGGCGATCGGCGCCGGCGCGGTCTTTCGCGAGAACGCCCGCGTCAATGCGATCGCGA
>JAJXYM010000108.1 GCA_021780585.1 Deltaproteobacteria bacterium | reverse complement strand
TCACTCCGCCGGACGCAGCGGCGGCCGTCCGAGGACGATTCCACCGTCGATCGCAACCACCTGACCCGTGACGTTGATCGCCTTATCGGAGCATAGCCAGGCCACGGCGCGCCCGATATCGGTCGGCGTCTGTTCGCGGCCGAGCGGGGTCAGCGTGCGCACGGCGTGCTCGAAGGCGAGCCGGGCGTGATCCTTGCCCCCGCCGATCGCGGCGCCCAGCTCCTCCCAGATTTTCGTATAGATCAGTCCGGGCGCGACCGCATTGACGCGAATCCCTTTCGGTCCGAGCTGGAGCGCGAGGCTGCGGGTGTACGAGATCACGCCGGCCTTGGCGGCGGCATAGGCGGCCAGCAGCGGCGTCGCCAGCATCCCGGCGATCGACGAGGTGTTGCAGATTGCTCCGCCCGCGCGCATCCGCGGCGCGACTTCCTTCGAGACGAGGTAGACGGAATTGAGATTGAGATCGACGTAGCGCCGCCAGATCTCGACGCTGTGCCATTCCGCGTGGCTGCCCTCCTCGAACCAGTTGGCCTCGCCGCCGCCGGCGTTATTGCAGAGCACGTCCGGATGGGGTCCGAGCTGATGCGTAATCGCGGCGACAGCGGCGCGCACCTGCGTTTCGTCGGTGACGTCGGCCGTGAAGCTGTGGACGCGGCCGGCGAGCTCGGCCGGCGGCGGTTCCGGACGCAAGTCGATTACGGCGACCGCTTCGACCGCCTGTTCCTCGAACAAGGCGCGCACGATTCCGAGACCGAGGCCGCGCGCCCCTCCGGTGACAATCGCGTACTTCATCTGGTTTCCTTTCCCGTTGAGCGCCGGCGCGGCCGGGCGGTCGCGTCCGCCGGCGGAACGGCCGGCGGGGACGAGACCTGCTCGCCGGGCGCGGCGGCGGCTTCCTTGACGTAGGTGCGTTGATAGACGCGGAGCAACGCGGCAAATACGGAAATCACCGCGGGACCGGCGAAAATTCCGAGCGGTCCGTAGGCTTCGATACCGCCAGCGAGGCCAAAAAACAGCGCCAGCGTGGGCAATCCGGTGCCGTGGCGCATCGCCAGCGGCTTGATGAAATTATCGATTATCGCGAGCGCGATCAGCGCCCATCCGACCAGCACGGCGGCGTTGAGCCAGCCGCCCGTGACGGCCATATAGATCGCCACAGGGGCCCAGACCAGCGCGGTGCCGCCGAACGGCATCAGGCCGCCGGCGGCGGTCAAAATCGCCAGCACCGCCCAATACGGCACGCCACAGACGAAATAGCCGAGCCCGATCGTCAAACCGTCGAGCGCCGCCGTCAGCATCAGGCCGCGCATCACGGAGGAGAGCGTCGCCGTCAGCGTGCCGAAGATCGCGGTCTGGTCGGCCTCGCTGAGCGGGGTCAGCGCGCGCAGCCCTTCGTACCAGGCTTCGCCGTCGCGCAACAGGTAAAAGAACGTGAGCAGCATGATGCCGAAATGGAGAATCGAGCTGGCGACGTTGGTCGCCGCCGATCCGCCGTGCGCGATCGCATAGTCGCTGACGGTCTTGGCCGCCTGCACGGCGAAATGGCGGATTTCGTCCTCGAGCCGGATGCCGCGGCGGGCCAGGAACGCGGCGAGCCGCGCGCCCAGCGGCGTGGCGCTGAGCCATCGCTCGAAGCGGTCGAGACCGCCGGCGGCGGTCAGCGTCGAGAGCGCGCCATAAAGCGTCTGCGCCTCGCGCACCAGCCGCGCCGAGAGCCAAATCGCCGGCAGAATCACGCCCAGCGCGACCGCGATCGTCACGACCATCGCGGCGGTGGTGCGGCTCGCTACGTGGCGATGCAGCCTGACGAGCGCGGGATGGACCAGAAAGGCGAGCAGCATCGCCCATGCGATCGGCGTGAGGAAAGGTTCGATTACCTGGTAGAGCTGCCAGGCGATCACGGCGAGAAAGCCGAAGAAGAAAATCTGGACGATTCGCTCCTGGTTCATCGCGCGGCCGCCGTCGCCGTCGCGAGCTTAGCAGAAGCGCCCGCGGGCGTCGCGCGGTTGCGAATTCGGCGCCGCTCGCATCTAATCGGTTAGCCGGCGCCGCCGCCGGCCGGATTCGCGAGAGTCACGGAAGGACCAATGGCCCACGCCGCACCGGCGCCATACGCCGCGCCCGCCGCCGCGCGGATTCGCGCGCAAATCGACCGGCTCTACCGTGAAGGGATCGTCCATTGCGACGACGGCTTCACGAAAAGCCTCTATCCAACCAGCGTGACGCCCGGACGCGGCCGTTTTCTCGGCGACCTGATGCGCAAGTTTGGGCCATCCGCAACGCTCGAAGTCGGGATGGGCTGGGGGCTTTCGACGCTGCATCTGCTCGAGGGGATGCTTCAGGCGGGCGGCGTCCATCAGCCGCATATCGTCATCGACCCGTTCCAGAATACGAGATTGCACGGCGGGGCGCTGCGCGTGATTCGCGAGGCCGGCGCCGCGGATTTGATCGAGTTCCATGAGGAGCCGTCGGAAATTTTGATGCCCAAACTGGTCGCACAGGGCCGCCGCTTCGATTTCATCTTTATCGACGGCGACCATCGCTTCGACGGCGCCTTCGTCGATCTGGTGTTCGCGCATAAACTGCTGAATCCGGGCGGCGTGGTGGCGTTGGACGACACCGAGCGCGACCCGCTCTACCTGGCGTGCCGTTTCGCTGAAACCAATTGGGGCTACACCTACGAAGGGGGCCATAGCGACCGCGCCACCGCCGCGCCCGGCCGCCATCGCTACCGCCGCGCCCGGCCACGCGCGCAGATCGCGGCCTGGCGCAAACCGCTCCACGAGCTCGAGCGGGGGCAGCTTCATTTCGTCTCCTTCGTCGACGATTTCACGCCCTACATCCGGGCCAACCGGCTCGACAGCAACCGCCTGGCGCATCAGGGGCTGGTCGCCCTGCGCGCGGGCGATCGCGCGGCGGCGCGGCGGGCGTTCGGCGCCGCGATTCGTCAGGATCCGGCGCACCTCAAGAATCTGTTCCGCTATTTTCGCACGTACCTGCCGTCCGGGATGGCGCGGCTCCTGACCGGACGCAGCAAACGCGGCTGAGGCCGGGCGCGGCCCGCGGCCAACGGGGAGGTCCCGGCATGGAAATCAACGGCGTCGCGCATATTTTCGTCAGCGTAACCAGGTTCGACGAATGCGTCGCGTTTTATCGGCGGATGCTCCCGTTTCTGGGCCTGACGCACGTCGTGCGCGACACGCCCGAGCAACTTTATTGTATCGGCGGACGGACCGGGTTCGGGGTCGCGCGAGCGGCGCCGGAGTTCCGCGATTCGCCGTTTGCGCAAGGGCGCAGCGGACTGCATCACGTATGCTTCCGGGCGCGCTCGCGGGAGGACGTCGATGCGGTCCATCGGCTCGCACGGGAGTTGGGCGCCAAGATCGTGCGCGCGCCCGCGGAAGGCCATTGGGCGCCGGGCTATTATTCGGTTTTGTTCGAGGATCCGGACGGCATCCGCCTGGAGGTCAACTATATCCCCGGCAAGGGCCTGCTGGCGGAGCCGCCCAAGCGCTGATCGAAATTCAGCTTGATTTCGCGGCATGTCAGCAGCAAACCACGATCGGCAAGGCCTTGAATTCAGCGGAAGGAGAGAATCGATTGCTTGGAACGCCTGCGGAAACGACCATGGTTCTTGCTTTAGCGATTAAATTGCGAGTAGATTAAGAGTAGAATGCGGAGGTCAGAGGAGGGTCTGGTATGATGGAAGTGATGTTGCTGACGTGGAGGACTGGATTCCATGCCCGATCTCGAAATTCGGGAGACCGAAGAGCGATGCCTGCCTCGAAATAACTCGAAATAAGACGATCGAACAGATCGGGCTCGACGAAGGATTCGTCAGAAGTGTCCGGGAAGAGAGGTTCCCGCCGCCTTCGCCGCCCGATCACCATCCGCCCGGGACGTTTACAGGACCGAGTCGGATTAAATTGACCCGCGACCGTCTTAAGGCGCTAATTCGCGACCGCAAGCTTTTTCATCGGAAACCAGTTTCAGAATTACTATTGAGGGCGTCATGGACACCGTTCGCCTGCAAATCGATCTCGACGACGAGCAAATGAAGACGCTTGAACAGATGATGGTCGAGGGAAAGGTTCGCACGAAGAAGGAACTGTTCAACGCGGCGCTCACGCTTCTCCGCTGGGCCATGAAGGAGCGAAAAGCGGGCAGAATTATCGCGTCCGTTGACGAAAAACGCGATTCTTACAAAGAGCTTGAAATGCCCGTTCTTTCTGAAGTCAGAGCAGATTGACCAAGGAAGATAGAACCAAGCTCTCGCTGGGAAACTTCGTTAAGGATATTCGCGAGGCGCTCCGGGCGAGAAAGCATCTGATGCGCGAGTGGGCGCTCAGATGGATTCTTGCGCCGATCCTGATCTTTCCGATCGCCACCTTCGTTATTCTGATCGCGTTCGACGCACTCGGCTGGATTCGCCCCATGCGAGACAGCCTCCTTTCGGTCATAAGATGGGTTCTCACGAGCGGCGTGGTCAGCTCATCCGTCGGCGCGGGCTTCGGTTGGCTTTTCGACCGGGAGAAGGACTAATTAGCCGCGGCGGCGGTTGATGGCGTAGGGCGAATCGCGTAAACTTTCGCTTTTGCGGATGGACGCAAACGTATCGCATGCACAGGCACGTAGCTCAGCGGGAGAGCACTTCCCTGACACGGAAGGGGTCGGCGGTTCAATCCCGCCCGTGCCTACCAGATTCTCGCGTTCTCCGTCCGTCCGCCGCTCTCGATTTCGCGCCGCCGATTGCGCCCGCCGCGCAAGATACGCTTTGATGCTCTCTTAGATGAGCGCCGAAATCACTGTCACCGTTAACGGCCATCCGCGGACCGTGCCCGCGGGTATTCGGGTCCGCGAAGCGCTCGACGCCGCGGCGGGGCGCGACGTGATCGCCGCGCGCGTCAACGGCAAGCTGGTCGATATGAACCGCACGCTCGACGCCGACGCGACGCTCGAGCCGGTCGCCGCCGACAGTCCCGACGGCCTCGACATCATCCGCCATTCCACCGCCCATCTGATGGCGCAGGCGGTGCAGAGCCTCTATCCCGGCACGCAGGTGACGATCGGGCCGACGATCGAGGACGGCTTCTTTTACGATTTCGCCCCGCCCCGCCCTTTCACCGTCGACGATTTGCCGAAGATCGAACAGAAGATGCGCGAGCTGGCGAAGGCCGACCTCAAGGTCGAACGAGTCGAGGTTCCGCGCGCCGAGGCGGCCGAGACTTTCGCCCGGATGGGTGAGCGGTACAAGGTCGAGATCATCGACGGCATCCCGGAGGAGCGCGTCTCGATCTACCGGCAGGGCGACTGGATGGACCTGTGCCGGGGGCCGCACGTGCCGTCCACCCGTTATATTCGCGCCTTCAAACTGACGGGAGTGGCCGGAGCGTACTGGCGCGGCGACGAGCGCAACGCGATGCTCTCGCGGATCTACGGCACGGCCTTCGCGACCAAAGAGGCGCTGGAGGAGCATCTCAAGCTGATCGAGCTGGCGCGCACCCGCGACCATCGCAAGCTGGGCCGCGAGCTCGATCTGTTTCTGTTCGATCCGATTTCGCCGGGGTCGCCGTTTTTCCTGCCCAAGGGCGCGATTATCTATAACGAACTGATCGACTATATGCGCCGGCTCTATCGGCGCTACGGCTTCGACGAGGTGATTACGCCGCAGGTCTTCCGCAACGATCTGTGGCGTACCTCGGGCCATTGGGACAACTTCCGCGACAACATGTTCCTGACCACCGATCAGGAGGGCGACGGCCGGATCGATGCGAGTCCCGACGGCTGGCGTCACGGCTACGCCTTCAAGCCGATGAACTGTCCGGGCCATACGTTCGTCTACCGCGCCGAAAAGCGCTCGTATCGCGACCTGCCGCTCAGGATTGCGGACTTCGGCCGGTTGCATCGCGCGGAACGCTCGGGCGCGCTGCACGGATTGACGCGGGTGCGCACGATGGCGCAGGACGACGCACACGTCTTCTGCGCGCCGGAGCAGGTAGCGGCCGAAATCGACCTGAACCTGAAGATGGTGCGCGACGTGTACGAGGCGCTGGGCTTCGAGCGGCTCGAATCGAAGCTCGCGACCATGCCGGAGAAGCATCTGGGGACGGTCGAGCTGTGGCGCGAGACCGCGGCGGCGCTGGGCCAGGCGCTCGATCGCAACGGTCTGCCGTGGGTGGAAAATCCTGGCGAAGGCGCCTTTTACGGCCCTAAAATCGAGATTTACGTGCCCGACGCGCTCAAGCGCAAATGGCAGCTCGCGACCATCCAGCTCGACTACAACATGCCCGAGCGCTTCGACCTGACCTACACCAGCAACGCCGGCGTCGAGTCGCGCCCGGTGATGATCCATCGCGCCATCCTCGGTTCGCTGGAGCGGTTTATCGGCGTTCTGCTCGAGCATACCGGCGGCGTATTGCCGTTTTGGCTCGCGCCCGAGCAGGCGCGCGTGCTTTCGCTCAGCGAGAAGGTCGAGGCCTACGCGGCGGAAATCGCGGCGACGCTCAAGGCCAAAGGGTTTCGCGTCCACGCCGATCTGCGCAACGAGAAGCTCGGTTTCAAGGTGCGCGAGGCCGAACTCGCCAAGGTTCCCTACATGATCGTCGTGGGCGAGCGCGAGGCCGCCACGCGCGAAGTGTCGCTGCGGTTGCGCGGGGCGCGCAACGAGACCATGCCGTTTGAGCGACTGATAAGCCTGCTTGGAGACGAACGCGTCCCGTCATAAGAAAATTTGGCTTTAATCCTGAATCGATTTGGAGTTAGTCTAGTGGGCGTCAAGACCGGCGCGGATTGCGCCGGCCGCAACGCGGCGTGCTTGCAGGCGCCGATTTTACGCTCGGCCTGAAAGCCGAGGGAGGTGGTTTATCCGTAGAGATTTCCGTACCCCACCGTCGCGGGAACCGGCGATTCGCTACAACAATCTGATTCGCGCTCCCGAGGTCCGCGTGATTGACGCCGACGGCTCGCAGGTCGGCGTCATGAGTATCCGCGAGGCGCTGCGCGTGGCCGAAAGCCGCGGGCTCGACCTGGTGGAAGTCGCGTCAACCGCAACTCCGCCCGTCTGCCGTATCACCGACTTCGACAAGTATCGGTACGCGCAGAAGAAGAAGGCGCATGATTCGAAGCGTTCCGCCGGCGCCGGCGCGGTCAAGGAAGTCAAGATGGGCGCGCTGACCGACAAACACGACGTCGATTTCAAAATCGCCCATATCAGGCGCTTTGTTAGCGACGGCCAGCGTGTTAAGCTCTCGATTTCGTTTCGCGGCCGGCAGATAACCCATCCGGAACTCGGCCGCGCCCTGCTCGACCGAATCGTCGAACAGGTGCGCGACATCGCGCAGCCCGAAGGACCGGGCCGGATGGAAGGACGCAATATGTCGATCCTGCTGACGCCGCGATAGAAATTGCAGCGGAACGCGTTACCGATATGCCGAAGATCAAAAGCTCGCGCAGCGCCGCCAAGCGCTTCACTTTCAGCAAGACCGGCCAGGCCAAGCACAAGCGGACCAATCTGCGCCATCTGTTGTCCAGCAAGAATCGCGCGCGCAAGCGCCGCCTGCGCCGACCCGGAACGCTCAATGCGACCGACAACGCGATGGTGCATCGCCTGTTGCCGTACCTATGACCCGGATCGCGCCCAGCCGGCCGCGTCCCGCGACTCTCTGAAGGAAGGATTGTTCTCCGATGCCACGCGCAAAGGGCGGTCCCAAGACCCGCCGCCGCCATAAGCGGCAACTCAAGCTCGCCTCCGGCTTCGTCGGCGGGCGCAAGCTTTATCGTCAGGCGCGCAGCACCCTCGAAAAGGGGCTGACCTACGCCTATCGCGATCGCAAACAGAAGAAGCGCGAATTCCGCGCCCTCTGGATCACGCGCATCAACGCGCTGATCCGCGAGCACGGTCTCAGCTACAGCCGCTTTATCGACGGTCTGAAGAAGGCCGGAATCGAGCTCGATCGCAAGCAGCTCGCGGCGCTCGCGATCGAACGCGAGGCGCTCTTCGCCGAATTGGCGCGCGCGGCCAAGCACGCCCTCGGCGTCTCCGCCGAGGCGGCGTAACGCCGGCGCGCGCCCGCCGGGCCGCGCCTTTTGCGGGACCATGTGGACGGCCACATGGTCCTTGCGTTTGGCGAACGATCGATTCGGGGAAACGCTCCGGAATATCCTGATGAGAGAACAACTCGAAGAGATTCGCGGGCGCGCGCTCGCCGAACTCGGCGACGACGCCAGCGAAGCGCAGGTCGAGAGCGTCCGCGTGCGCGTGCTCGGCCGCTCCGGCGAACTCACCGGCATCATGCGCCGGATGCGCGAGGCGCCGGCCGACGAACGCCCCGTGCTCGGCCGGCTCGTCAACGAGATCAAGAACGAGCTCGAAGCGCGAATCGCGACCCTGACCGGCGAGCGCAAGCGCGAGGCGATGGAACGCTCGCTCGGCGCGGCGCGGCTCGACGTGACGCTGCCCGGGATGCGGATCCCGCGCGGCTCGCTGCATCCGGTGACGCTCAGCCGCGAGCGGATGCTGGATATTTTCGCCGCGATGGGCTTCGAGATAATCGACACCCAGGACGTCGAGGACGATTTCCACAATTTCGGCGCGTTGAATTTTCCCGCCGACCATCCCGCGCGCGAGATGCAGGACACCTTCTTCCTGCCGGGCGGGATGCTGCTGCGGACGCATACCTCGAACGGCCAGATCCGCGTGATGGAGCGGCGGCGTCCTCCGCTGGCCGTCGTCTGCCCCGGCAATTGTTACCGGCGCGACGAATTGAGCGTGCGCGCGTCGCCGATGTTCAGCCAGATCGAGGGCTTCATGGTCGATCGCGCGGGCGCGATCACGATGGCGCATCTGAAGGGCGTGCTGACGGAATTTCTGCGCGCGTTTTTCGGCGCCGACACGGGCGTCCGCTTCCGCGCGAGCTTCTTTCCCTTCACCGAACCCAGCGCCGAAGTCGATATCAGTTGCCTGCTCTGCAAGGGCGTCGGATGCCGCGTGTGCAAGCAGAGCGGATGGACCGAAATTCTCGGCTCGGGAATGATCCATCCGAACGTGCTGCGCGCGGTCGGCTACGACCCCAACGAATTTCAGGGCTTCGCCTTCGGGATGGGCGTCGAACGCACCTCGCTGCTGCGTCTGGGCGTTGACGATCTGCGGCTCTTTTTCGAGAACGACCTGCGCTTCCTCGGCCAGTTCCGCGCCGCCAGCGAGGGGTCGCTATGAAGCTGCCGCTCAGTTGGCTGAGCGAATTCGTCGCGCTCGAAGCCGATCTCGAAGACCTGACGCGGCGGCTCACGCTGGCCGGCCTCGAAGTCGAGAACGTCGAGCGGATCGCGCCGATGTTCGACGGCGTGTTCGTCGCCAGGGTGCTCGGCGTCGAGCGCCATCCGAACGCCGATCGCCTGAGCCTGTGCGACGTTGACGCGGGCGCGGCCGGCCAGTTCCGGGTGGTATGCGGCGCGCCCAACGTCCGCGCCGGGATGACCGCGGCGCTGGCGAAAGTCGGCGCGCGGCTCGCCGCCGGCGCGCATGGCGAAGGCTCCGGCCGGCTGGAGGACGCGGAACCGCTCAAAGCGGCCGTGATTCGCGGGGTCGAGTCGCAGGGGATGCTCTGTTCGGAGCTCGAACTCGGCCTGTCGAAAGAGCATACCGGGATTCTCGAATTGCCGGCCGACGCGCCGGCCGGCGCCGATCTCGCGGGCTATCTGGCGATGGCCGACACGGTGCTCGATATCGCGATCACGCCGAATCGGGGCGATTGCCTGTCGATCCTCGGTCTGGCGCGCGAAATCTCCGCGCTGTTCGATCTGCGGCTGAATTTGCCGCGAATCCGCCCGCCGCACACGCCCAGGGCGGCCGCGCTCACGCTCAAGGTCGATATTCAGGCGCCGGACCTTTGTCCGCGCTATGCCGCGCTCGCGATCGATCGAATCCGGCTCGCGCCGTCGCCGGTGAAAATTCGCCGCCGCCTGGAATTGTGCGGGATGCGCGCGGTGAACAACGTCGTCGACGTCACCAACTACGTGATGCTCGAGCTGGGCCAGCCGCTCCACGCCTTCGACGCCGAGCGGATTACCGACGGCTCGATTATCGTGCGGCGCGCCGGCGGCGACCGCCAATTCGAAACCCTCGACGGCGTGACCCGCGCGCTCGATCCGGCCGACCTTGTGATCGCCGATCCCGCCGGGCCGCTCGCGGTCGCGGGCGTGATGGGCGGCAGCAATTCGGAAGTCGGCGCGGCGACCGGGCGTATCATTCTTGAAAGCGCCTACTTCGAACCGATGACGATCGCGCGCACCGCGCGCCGGATGGGCCTGCGCAGCGAGGCCAGCTACCGTTTCGAGCGCGGGATCGATCGGGCCGGACAGGCGCGCGCGCTCGCCCGCGCCGCCGAGCTGATTCAGGCGACCGCCGACGGACGGACCGCGACGGCGCTGATCGACGCCGAACCGCGTCCGGCGCCGGCGCGCGAAATCGCGCTCGAGCTTCCGGCGATGGCCGCGATTCTGGGAGTCGCAGTCCCCGCCGTCGAAGTCCGCCGGCGGCTCAAGGCGATCGGCGCGGGGGTCCGACCGGCGGGGCGTAATCGCCTCAATGTGACCGCGCCGTCGTTCCGCCCCGATCTCAACGAAACCGCCGATCTCGCCGAAGAGGTCGCGCGACTGGCCGGACTCGCCGAAATTCCCGCGACGGTTCCGACGCGGCTGGCCACCGTCAATCCGCCCAGCCCCGATCGCGCCTTCGCCCGCCGGATGCGCAACGTGATGGTGGGATGCGGGCTGGTGGAGGCGAAAACGATCGGCTTCGTCGCCCCGGCCGACAACGCAAGCTATCCCGGACTCGGGATTGGCGCGGCGGTGCGCGTCGCCAATCCGCTGTCGGCGGAGCTTTCCGAGATGCGCCGGAGCCTGCTGCCGGGGCTGCTCGCGGCGCTACGCTTCAATCTGAATCGCGAAGCGACGGCCTTCCACGCCTTCGAACTCGGCCGGGTGTTCGGAATCCGCGATAGCGCGGCGGGCGAAGCCGACCGGATCGCCGGCGTAAGTTATGGTGATTACGCCTTGGCCGCAATCGGCCAACCATCGATAAAAGCCAGCTTCTGGACCGTCAAAGGGATAGTCGAGGCCTGTTTGCGCTCGCTCGGAATCGACGGCCGGGTCACGTACGAAGCCGCCGGCGAGCTGGCGCCGTATCTCCATCCGGGGCGCGCGGCGGCGGTCAAGCTCGACGGGATGGTTATCGGCGTCCTCGGTGAACTGCATCCGGCGCAGACGCTGAAACTTGATTTAACCGACCCGTGCGAACTTTTCGAACTTGACTCACAAAAGCTCGTTGCCTATGGATTGGAGACACGCCAGGCGATAGCCGCGCCGCCTAAATTCCCCGCTGTCAGACGTGACCTGGCGCTGGTGGTGGAGCGGAATTTCCCGGCCGCTCAAGTGCTTGCGACGATTGCGGAACTGAATACGCCAACGCTCGAAAAGGTTGAAATATTCGATGTTTACGAGGGCGCGTCGATCGCCTCCGGCAAAAAAAGCGTCGCCTTGGCGTGCCGCTATCGGAGCAAGGATCGGACGCTGACGGACGAGGAAGTCAACCGGACTCACGCCGCGTTGGTTGAGGAAGCCCGGCAACGTCTGGGCGCTGAATTGCGCCAATAAGCGCGCTCGAACGAGCGGCATCGGGGGAGACTACGCCGCACGGATTGACCAAAGCGGAGCTGGTTGAGTTGATCCACGATCGCGTCGGCTGTTCAAGGAAGGCCGCGGTCGACGCGGTCGAGGCGGTTTTTGCTATAATCCGGGACGGCCTGCGCCGGGGCGAAAAGGTCAAAGTTTCCGGTTTCGGCAGTTTCGCTGTGAATCACAAGCGTGCGCGCCGGGGCCGTAATCCGCAGACCGGCGCGGCGATTATTATCGATTCCCGCGTCGTCCTTTCCTTCAAACCGAGCCAGGCGCTCAAGGATCGGGTCGACGGCGGTGAGTAAGCGCCGCAATGACGCGCCAGCGACCTAAATCGGCCTCCACGCCGCCCGTACGCCGGGTCGCCGCAAATACCCCGGCGAACGGCGCCGACGTTCCCGTAAAGATTGGCGAGGCCGCCCGGATCGTCGGCGTCGAACCCTACGTGCTACGTTTCTGGGAGACGCAATTTCCGTTTCTGCGCCCGCGCCACACCCGCTCCCGCCATCGCCATTACGACGCCGAGGCGATCGCGGCGCTCAAAATCGTCAAGCGCCTGCTGCACAGCGAGGGCTTTACGATCGCTGGCGCGAAGAAGCATATCCGCGAAACCGGGCTCGATCGCCTGCGCGGCGAAGCCCCCGGCTCCGACGCGACGGCGCCGTCCCCTCGCGATGAGAGCGCGCCGGCGGAACGCCAGCCGCCGGCCGCGATGCGGCGCGAACTGGCGGCGATTCGCGACGACCTCAGGTCACTGCATGCGATATTGGCGCGGTGAGCCGCCCGCTCCGCGCCCGCAACTAATCGTGCGCCACGACGGCGCCCGCAACATTTCCGAGCGCCAGATCCTTTAGCGTTAGCTTGCCCAGCGCCCCGCGTTCGGCCGCGGCGAGCGCCGTGAGCGCCGCCCCGATCCGCTCGTCGCGCGCGGCGGACGCGGGCGAGGCGAAGATGACGAGCGCGTCGACGACCGTGATCGACGCGGAGTCGCGGGCGAGGAAAATTCCGCCGCCGTTTGAACCCTCCGCCGCCTCGACAATGATTCCGCCGCGTTTGAGCCGATCGATAACCGGTTGGACCGCCGGCTGGTTCACGCCCATTTCAGTGGCGATCGCGCGCGCCGTGCAGGCGCCCGCGCCCGGCCCCTCGAGCATCCGCCGCGCTGCGCGATAGACGATCAGCAACGCGGCGGCGCGCACGAAATCGGGCGCGCGCTGATCGATCGCGAGCGACGCTTCGCCGCCGTGCGCGGCGGCCGTCAACTCGGCGCCGAACAGCACGATCATCCACGCGATATAAATCCATGTGAGCAGGATCGGCACCGCCGCGATCGCGCCATAAATTGCCTGATACTGCATCGCGCCCACCTGGAAATTCATGTATCCCCATTGCCCAAGTTGCAGCGCCACGGCCGCGACCAATCCGCCCATCGCGGCGCATCCGAGCCGCACGCGGGTGTTCGGGAAAAACAGGTAAAGGAACGAAAACCCCGCCCAAATCGTGATCGTCGAGGCGAGCCACGCCGCCCCAGGCAGATCCGGCAGGGCGCGCAGCAGATGCGTCCGGATCGGCACGGCCGCGACCACCAGCAGCGGCACGGTGAAGGTGACGCTCAGGTAATCGGAGAATTTCCGCAGCCAGGTGCGGCCGCGCGCGACATTGAAGATCGCGTTGAAGGCGTTTTCGATCGTCCCGAGCGTCAGGATCGTCGTCACCAGCAGGGTCGCGCCCCCGATTTCGCCGAGCGATCGCGCGCTGACGTTGCCGACGTAGGCCATCAACTGGTCCGTGACCTGCGGCGAATTCATCGCGAGATAGCGCTCGATCAGCGGCCGCAGCCGATTCACGCCGCCAACCCCCGCCAGCACCGAGAGCGCCAGCGCCAGCACGGGGACCAACGCGAGGCTCGAGGTGTAGGTGAGCGCCGAGGCCCACAGGATCCCGTTATGGTCGCTGAAGCCGACGATCGCGGCCCGAATCGTGCGCCACGGCTCGCGCCGGAAAAGCCGCTCGACCTGCTCGAACCGTGAGCGTACGCTCGCCGCGACCAGCCGCGCCGCCATCCGTTCGCGAAGTTCCGCCGTGCGCATCGCGCCGCCCCTCTCGCCGAATCAGCCGGATTCAGCCCAATCTCGCCCGCGCCGGGGCGCCGGTCAAGCGCGGACCGGCCACACCGGGCCAAAATCTCTACCGCCGCTCGGTATACTTTCGCGCGGCGGGTCACGAGGCGGCTAATTAGGGTGCGGCGACGACGGTCGATTGGCCGCGACGCGCCGGTCAAGCGCGCCATCGCCTGTCATCGGAATGGCGGCGGAGGACGGTTCAGTGGACGGCGGGATGGACGGGATGAGGCGTGGGCGACGGTTCGATTCGCAACGGGCCGGAGCGCGGATTGCCCGCGCCGACGAAACCTCGCACCGGCGGGATTTTTCCGGCCGCCGATCCGGCGCGGCCCGCCATGTCGCCGCCGCACGGAAGCAACGGGGAGCGTTCGTCGAGCGTAAGCCGGGTCCATCCGCGCGCCGCCGCGCGGATCAGCGCTGGTATGATCGTCAGCGTGGCGTGCGCGACGATGCGGAGCGGTCGGCGCGCGCGGCCCGGGACCTCGCACGGGGCGCCAAGGTCCGCCGCCAATGCATCGCAAGTCCATAGCGCCGCGTCCCGATCGTCGGCGTGGCGGCGCGCGAGAATCGCCTCGGCGCGCCCGACAGCCCACTGACGCCGGATTCGCGCGCAGATTCCTGATTCGCCGGATCGCGTCGCGACGGCGCCCGGATGGAACCCGATGTGGAAGCCAGCGGACTTGAGCCGCGCGATCAAATCGCTCGCGCCGCCGGCGCCAGTGAAAATTGGGTCGAAGCCGCCGACCGCGCGAAACGCTCCGCGCCGCACGACGAAATTGCCTCCCGGATCGACGGCCGCGCCACGCGCCGCGGCGGACCTGATCGCGCCGCCGGCGGCGCGCGTGAATACCGGACCGGCGGCGCCGTCGAGTCCGCGCTCGTCGATCTCGCCCATCAGCAGTGCCAGCCAATCGCCCGCAACCGCGCAATCCGGGTCCAGAAACGCGAGCCATTCGCCACGCGCCGAAGCGACGGCCTGATTGAGCGCCGCGCTTGCGGCCGCGTCCGTGGCGGCGACGATCGTTTCGCGCGCCGGCCGCTCGAGCGCGCGCAGCGACTCGAGCACGAGCGGCGCGGACGTGCGCCTGGCGCCGATCGCGACGATTACCGAGACGTCGGACG
>JAJXYM010000049.1 GCA_021780585.1 Deltaproteobacteria bacterium | reverse complement strand
ATGTTCGCGGTATGGACCTCGCCGCGCACGTACTCGCCCGCCGAATGCGTCACGGCGTCGTGCCTGAAGCCGCTGGCCCGCAGATAGCCGTAACCGGGATTGTCGTCCGTCGCGACCAGATCGACCTTTTCGCTGACGGCCTTGCGCACGAAACCATTGAGCGTCTTCACGTCCGCGTGCTCGATCATCTGGCAGACCACGTTGCCCTTGCGGCTGATCGCGCCGATGACCGGGGTCTTGCCGCTGCCCAGGCCGCGCTTGCCGCCGCGCTTGTTGGCGTGGCGATTCTTGTCCTTGCCGCCGATGTAGGTTTCATCGACCTCGACGATGCCCATGAGCTTGCGGAAATCAGGATCGGCCAATCCGGCGCGCAAGCGATGGCACATGAACCACGCCGTCCGATAGGAGCCGGAGCCGATCATCCGATGTATCTGAAGCGCGCTGATGCCTTTCTTGCTGGTCAGCATGAGGTAAAGAACCTTGAACCAAACCAGAAGCGGATAGTTGGTGTTCTCGAAGATGGTTCCGGCGATAATCGAAAAGCGATAGGCGCTTTTGCCCGCTCCGCATTTCTTGCATTCCCAAGTGAACGGGCGCGCTTTGCCAGCGTAAACCTTGTCGTTGCCGCAACGCGGGCACCGCACGCCGCGCGGCCAGCGCTGAGCCGCGAGAAAGGCTTTGCACGCCGTTTCGTCCGGAAACATCCGGTCGAAATCAGCCAAGGTCATCTGTCGCGTGATTTTCGGCTCGCCCGCTATAACCGTGCTGTCCATGACTCAAACATAACGCATCAATGAACCGTCGTCAAGTCTGGCATAATCGCCGGAGAAAGAGTGCCGTGAGGTGGAGGCGGCGAGGATCGCGAGATTCTTGGGTGTGTCTTTCAACGCTGGGTTGAATCAAGCAACCCGTTTGGCGAAGAGTAAAGATCCAGCCAGACGCGAATTTGCTGCAGACGTTCTTGGCCAGATTGGCACTCCAGAAGCGCGGATAATCCTGGAAAAATTAACGAAAGACTCGTCCTTTGCTGTAGCCTTTGCGGCTAAGTACTATTTCACTTCACACCCCAAAACACTTATTTCACAACCAGACGAATTTGAACGGCTCCGCTAGCAAAGAGTGTCCGCGGGTTGTAGGCACGAGTATGTAAACAAGCCAGTTCTTGCAAGTGCGGGTGCAAATCCAACTGATTGGGCGGAGAACATGGGACGTGGATCAGACTGTGGCTCTGTGTAGCAGACGGAGTGATTGCTTAGATACCGTATGAGCGTGATCGGCAGCTTAGACCGCAGGAAGCGACGATACAGGAGAGTTGGTCGCTGCAGCCGCAAGCTGAAATTGGCAAATCTCCCCGCCCGCTCGAGGCAAGTGAATGAAACGGTCTTCAGAAAGAACATGGATCGGCGTGATTGCGACCGTGAGCGCGTTTCTGATCACGGTTGTCACTCTTGTGGCGCGAGAGGTTTCGCATGCGCGCCCGGCGGCCTCGGCATGGCCGATGTTTCATCACGACTTCACACACACGGGTTGAGCGCGGTCGACACCAGCGCCAACGCCGGGCTGCAGAAATGGGCGATCAACATCCATATTGGCGTCGCCGTGACTTCGCCGGCGGGACTGGCATTCGGCGGCGTCCGCGCTGGCGCTGACAAAATGAGGTTTCTGGCCATCAAGAACACCTCCGATAAGGGAACTCCGAGCTTCAGCCTCGGCGACGCTGCTGACAGCGAGCGAAGATCCGCACCATCGGCAGATGAAAGTGAAGCTTACCGGCGCGGGTGTTTTGCCAAAATCGACCTGCTCGACGTAAAAATGCCCACCATGTTTGCCGAACAGATGAGGCCGCTGTGTCGCGCGCGCCGCGAGACGAGCAAGCCTGCCAGCGGTGAGCGATGAACGCCTGCCGGCACGAACTGGTCGCCGATGCCGGCCGCCGAGCGCAACCGACTCCAGGCGATTGGCGCGGGGCGTTAGCCGAGGCTGCGTTTTTCGCGCTCGGCCAGCTCCATATCCGCCTCGACCATCATATCGACCAACTGGCGGAATTTGATCCGCGGCTCCCATCCCAGGACGCGCCGGGCCTTCGAGCTGTCGCCAATCAGGATATCGACCTCGGCCGGCCGCATGAAACGCTGATCGAACTCGACATATTTCGCCGGGTCCAACTCGAGCCGCTGGAACGCCGCATCAAGGAATTCGCGCACCGTATGCGTTTCGCCGGTCGCGATCACGAAATCGTCGGGCCGATCCTGCTGCAGCATCAGCCACATCGCCTCGACGTAATCGCCGGCGAAGCCCCAGTCGCGCTTGGCGTCCAGATTGCCAAGCTTCAGCTTGTCCTGCAGCCCGAGCTTGATGCGCGTGGCGCTGCGCGTGATCTTGCGCGTGACGAAATTCTCGCCCCGGCGCGGCGACTCGTGATTGAAGAGAATCCCGTTGCAGGCGAACAGGCCGTACGCCTCGCGATAATTGACGGTCTGCCAATGGGCGTAGCATTTCGCGCAGGCGTACGGGCTGCGCGGATGGAACGGCGTCGTTTCGCGCTGCGGAATCTCCGCCACCTCGCCGAACATCTCGGACGATCCCGCCTGGTAGTAGCGCACTTTGCGATCATGGCGCTGGTTATGGTCGCGAATCGCCTCCAACAGCCTGAGCGCGCCCAGTCCGACCACATCCGAGGTGTATTCCGGCTGATCGAACGAAATCCGCACGTGCGATTGCGCCGCCAGATTGTAGACCTCGTCAGGCCGCACCTGCTCGATTATGCGTCTGAGTCCGGTGCCGTCGCCCAAATCCCCGTAATGAAGCTGCAGGGGCGATCCGTTGCCGCCGCTGCCATGATGCAGATGGTCGATCCGGCCGGTGGCGAAGCTGGAGCTGCGCCGCACCACGCCATGAACTTCGTAATTTTTTTTGAGCAGGAATTCCGCCAGATAGGATCCGTCCTGGCCGGTCACTCCCGTAATCAACGCAACTTTTGCCATTCAATCGTACTTCCCGCGCCGCTCCCGCCCGACGCGCGCGACTCCTTATATCCTGCCCGAATCGACGCGACCGGGCGAGCGGGCGCCGCCGCCGCGCGCCGGCGCTTCAGTCGCCCTTGACCAGCCGATGCGAATCGCTGTCGAAATGCTGCGTCGAAAATTCGTACAGTTCGGCGTCTTCCAGCGCTTCCATCTGATGGACCAGGCCGATCGGAATATCCATGCATTGGCCGGCTTCGAGCACAAATTCCTCGAGCGTGGGCGAGTCCGCCGATTCCTTGATCCGCACCCTGAGCGTGCCCGCGCGCAGATAGAAGGATTCGGTCTTGATCTTGTGAAAGTGAAGCGAGCACATCTTGCCCTTGCGGATTTCCAGGATTTTCCCGCAATAAAGATCGTTGTTCGCGATCCAGACTTCGCGGCCCCAGCCCTTCGGCACAATTTTTACCGGTTCACGCGATCGTTCCATGTCTACCCCTTTATCCGGTTCGATCAGTCGCGGCGCAAACGCCGCCCGTCAGGGTAAAATTTAGCGGGTTGTCACTGATCAGGCGACTATCGGTCCGGTGGCCGAGGGGCGCGCCGCGCCGCCCGCGGGCGGACTCTCGCTTTCGCTAATCGGACCCATCTCGTTGACCCGGATCGAGAAGCGGCGCACGGCCAAATGATGGCGATTGGCGAATTCCCACAACCGCAGCATCCGT
>JAJXYM010000090.1 GCA_021780585.1 Deltaproteobacteria bacterium | reverse complement strand
TCTCGATTCCGATGTTTCGTCCGCAAATCTCGCCGATAGCGGAGTGACGCGATCATGGCGTGGACCAAAGTTGCCGCGGTCGACGAGCTTGCCAAAGGCCGCACGCTGCGAATTGACGCGGGCGTCCGGCCGATCCTGCTCTCCCGGATCGACGGACGCGCCATGCGATCGACGCGATCTGTTCGCATGCCGGCGGCCGGCTCGAAGACGGCGAATGCGAAAACGGCTGCGTCGTCTGTCCGATTCACGGCGCGAGGTTCGACCTTGCGACGGGCCAAGCGTCGCCGGAGACGAAATTCGCGGCGGATTTGCGCGCGTATCCGGTGATGGTCGAGGGGGCGGATTTGCTGATCGACGCGCCGCCATTGGAGACGGCCGAAGGCGTTCGCGAAGCGCCGCCCGGCGCGTCCGTTGCCGAGACTGGCGCGTGTCCCTACTCGGGAGCGGCGCGCGGGATCGATTTCAATCCGACCGCGCCAGACCAGCGCGAATGCCCCTTCGAGGTCTATCGCCGCGCGCACGAGGAGCTGCCCCTTTTTCGTCACCCTCGGGCCTGACCCGAGGGTCTACCGCCGTCGCGCCCGAAGTGCGGGCCGTCCTCGACACCGGCTATCCGGCGACGCCGACGATGGTCACCGCCGACCCTCCCGTCCATACGCGCTACCGCGAGTTGGTCGGCAAGGCGTTCACGTTGCGGCTCGATCACGGTTACGCGCCGCAACGTGATCGAGCCGCGGATGCGCGAAATCGCCGGCGGACTCGTCGATCGGTTCGCGCGTCAGGGCCGCGCCGATATCGTGCGCGTCTTCGCCTATTTGTTTCCGATGGAGGTGACTGCGGAGATCCTCGGCGTCCCGACCCAGGATACGGACCGGTTCAAGCGCTGGTCCGACGATATGAGCGCGCGCTTCGGCCCGCTGCCGCATCGGCTTGTGCGGGCCGTCGTTCGATGATTCAAAAGAACGTCATGATTCAGTTCAATGGCAAGGCGGGAGTGGTCACCGGCGCGGGTTCGGGTATCGGACGCGCCACAGCGATCGGCTATGCGCGGGCGGGCGGGGCGGTCGTCGTCGCGGATTTCAACGAGACGGCGGCGCGGGCGGTCGCCGACGAGATCGCCGGATTCGGCGGATCGGCGGCGGCGATTCGCGCCGACCTGAGCCGGCAGGCCGATATCGATGGCGCGCTTCGCTTCGCGGTCGAAAAGTTCGGCCGGCTCGATTTTCTGCACAACAACGCCTTCGCCTTTCCACCCGGCGTCTCGCTGATGGTGCGGCTGGCCGACACCACCGACGCGAGCTGGGACCATACGCTGAATATCGGACTCACCGCATGCTTCCGCGCGATGCGGGCGGCGATTCCTATCATGCGCGGCAATGGCGGCGGCGCGATCGTCAACACGGCGTCAATTTCGGGTCTGTTCGCCGATCAAGGGATCGCCGCCTACAATGCGGTCAAAGCGGGATTGATTAACCTTACGCGGGTGGTCGCGGTCGAATATGGGCGATATGGAATCCGCGCGAACTGCGTATGTCCAGGCGTGATCGCGACGCCGTTGATCGCGTCGGCGATCGCGACGCCGGGCGTAAGCGAAAAAATGGCGAAGCGAATCCCGCTGAAACGTCTTGGAACGCCCGAGGATGTAGCAAACGTTGTTCTGTTTTTGGCCTCCGACCTGGCCGGCTTCGTTACCGGCGCGGCCTATGTTGTTGACGGCGGACAGACGATCGACACGGGAAACGCGCTCGGCTGAGGGTCGCCGGGTCGCCGGGTTGGAGCGGGTCGCGGACGTGTCGCCTTCGTATCACCTTGCGGAGATGAAACCCGCTCCGTATGATCAAGACAAATCCATCGATATTCGATCGATTGGGAGTTGATTCGTTTGGGATGTAGTCAACCGGCGCCCTCTAAAGCCTATTCATTGCGCCGCCGCCTCGACGCGGCTGTCCGTCGCCATGATCAGCGCTGATTGACGGCGCGCACGGGCCGGCAGGTGAGCGCAGCGTGAAGCGCGAAATTGTGATCAATGCCTCCACTATGGAGGTGCGGGTGGCGCTGCTTGAAGATAGCGCGCTGGCCGAGCTCTATCTCGAACGCACCTCGCGGCGCGGTCTGGTCGGCAATATCTACAAGGGCCGGGTAACTCGGGTTTTGCCCGGGATGCAGGCGGCGTTCGTCGATATCGGGCTGGAAAAGGCCGGGTTTCTTCACGTTTCGGATTTCCATGACGAGCTCGCCAATTACGGCGCGGTGGCCGAAGTGACCGGCGAGGAGGACGTCGAAACCGAGGCCGAAGCGTCCGGCGAGGCCGAACCGCGCGACGAGGATTTCGCCGTCGAAGCCGACGAAATCGAGGAATTCAGCGTCGTCCCGGACGAGCCGTCCGAAGAGCTCGAGACCGAGGCGACGGAACTCGCCGCCGGGGCGCCTGCCGCCGAACCCACCGCCGACGCCGAGGCCGCGCCGACGGCGGCACGGCGCTCCCGATCGCGGCGCGGCGGACGGGGACGCCGCCGCCGGCGTCATGAGCGGCGCGTGCGCATCCCGATCGAGCAGCAGCTCAAGCGTGGCCAGGAGATTATCGTCCAGATTGCGAAGGAGCCGCTCGGCACCAAGGGCGCCAGGCTGACGTCCTTCGTTTCGATTCCAGGGCGCCATCTGGTCTACACGCCGACCAGCAATCACGTTGGGATTTCGCGACGGATCGAAAGCGCCCAGGAACGCGCGCGCCTGCGCGCGGCGGTCAAGGAGATCCGTCCGGACCAGGGCGGGTTTATCGTGCGCACCGTATGCGAAGGATTGAGCAAACGCGAAATCCAGCGCGACGTGGCGTTCCTGACCAAGCTATGGTCGTCAATTCTCAAGCGTTCCGAGGCGAGCCCCGGCGCGACCATGCTCTATAACGACCTCGACGTGGCGCTGCGCGTGGTGCGCGACCTGTTCTCCAGCGACGTCGAGAAATTATGGTGCGACGAACGCGAAACCTGCGATCGGATTCTCGAATTCGTTCATACCTACACGCCCCGTTTGCGCTCGCGCGTCGCGCTCTACGAAGCGGAAGAGCCGATCTTCGACCACTTCCAAATTGAGGCGCAAATCGAGCGCGCGCTGGAACGCAAGGTATGGCTTAAATCGGGCGGCTATCTGGTGTTCGATCAGACCGAGGCGCTGACCGCGATCGACGTCAATACCGGCCGCTTCGTCGGCAAGCGCAATCAGGACGAAACCGTCCTGCGCACGAATCTCGAGGCGGCCGATGAGGTCGTCAAACAACTCCGGCTGCGCAATATCGGCGGCATCATCATCGTCGATTTTATCGATATGACGCGCGAGCCGGACCGCAAGCGCGTCACCGACACGCTCGCCCAGGCGCTCAAACGCGACAAAGCGCGCAGCTCGATGCTCAAGATATCCGAGCTTGGCCTGGTCCAGATGACGCGCAAACGCACGCGCGAAAGCCTCGAGGAGCTGCTCACCGACCAGTGTCCGCATTGCCACGGCCGGCGGGTGGTGAAATCGGTGCCGACGCTGGCGGCGGAAGTCCTGCGCGGCATCCATCGAATTGCCGGTCGGCCGCCGCGGCGCGACCTGATGGTGATCAAGGTCCATTCGGCCGTCGCGCGTTATCTCTACGACGTTGGCGCGCGGGACCTCGAAACGCTCGAAAACCGGCTCGGCATCAAGGTAGTGCTGC
>JAJXYM010000334.1 GCA_021780585.1 Deltaproteobacteria bacterium | reverse complement strand
GACCTTGGCGTCGATATCGAGCTTCATGACGCGATCCAGCGGCTGCGCTTCGAGCATCCCGAAATCGGCGCGGTAATCCTCACCTCCGCGCGCGACCGGGTGTTCTGCGCCGGGGCCAATATCCGCGCGCTGGCCGCGGCCAGCCATCCGTTCAAAGTCAACTTTTGCCGTTTCACCAACGAAACCCGGATCGCGATCGAGGACGCCTCGCGCAATTCCGACCAAACCTGGCTTACCGCAATCAATGGCTCGTGCGCCGGCGGCGGGTACGAGATGGCGTTGGCGACCGAGCATATCCTGATGGCCGACGACGGCTCGACGGCGGTGTCGCTGCCGGAAATTCCGCTGCTGGCGGTCCTGCCCGGCACGGGAGGCCTGACGCGGCTGGTCGACAAGCGCCGCGTCCGGCGCGACCTTGCGGACGCCTTCAGCACCACCGAAGAGGGCGTCCGAGGGGCCCGGGCGGTCGAATGGGGCCTGGTGGACGAAGTCGTTTCACGCACGAAATTGCTCGATATAGCCCGCGAACGCGCTCATCGCTTCGCTGCGTCTTCGTCGCGTCCGCGTGACGCGCGCGGCATCGTGCTCGGTCCGCTGGAACGGCGCATCGAGGCCGATCGGATTGTCTATACCAATCTTAAAGTCGAAATCGAGCGCTCCGCCGGCGCCGCATACGTGACCATTCACGGCCCGGACCGTCCCGCGCCGTCCCGTTGCGACGAAATTCACGCCCAGGGCGATCGTTTCTGGCCGCTCGCCGTCGCCCGCGAACTCGACGACGCGATTTGTCATCTGCGCTTCAACGAAGAGACGATCGGAGCCTGGGTTTTTCGCACTGAGGGCGACGCCGGGGCCGTCGCGGGACATGACCGGACACTGCTGGAATATCGGAAGGACTGGCTGGTCAACGAAATCATATTGTATCTAAAGCGAACTTTGGCGCGCCTTGAAGTGACTTCGCGCTCGATTTTCGCGCTGATCGAGCCTGGTTCATGCTTCGCCGGAACGCTTTTCGAGCTCGCCCTCGCCGCCGATCGTTCCTGGATGCTGAGCGGGCGGCGCGAAGGCGATGAAACCCCGCCAGCCACAATTATGCTGACCGAAGCGAACTTCGGCCTGTATCCGATGCTCAATGGTCTCACCCGGCTCGGCACGCGCTTCCTCGGCGCCGACGCGCATCTGGAACGACTACGCGCGCGGATCGGCGACCGCTTCGAGGCAGAGGCGACGCATGAACTCGGACTCGTGACGTTCGCGCCCGACGATCTCGACTGGCAAGACGAAGTGCGGATCGCGCTCGAAGAGCGCGCGGCCTTTTCGCCCGACGCGCTCACCGGGATGGAAGCGTCGCTCCGCTTCGCCGGTCCCGAAACGATGGAGACGAAAATCTTTGCCCGCCTCTCGGCGTGGCAGAACTGGATCTTTCAACGGCCCAACGCCGCCGGCGCGACGGGAGCGCTCAAAACCTACGGCACCGGCAAGCGCGCGGAATTCGATCGCAGGAGGGCATAGCGATGCCGATCGACTATTCGGAAGCGATTCCCAACAATGTGAACCTCGCCGGCGATCGGCGTCTGCAGCGCGCGCTCGAACAATGGCGGCCCGGCTTCCTCGAATGGTGGCGCGAGATGGGTCCGATGAATTCGCAACATCGCGAGGTCTATCTGCGCACGGCCACTTCGGTCGACGCGCAGGGATGGGCCACTTTCGGCTACGTCAAGATGCCGGAATATCGCTGGGGAATCTTTCTCGCCGAACCTGAAGCCGATCGCAAAATCGCCTTCGGCGCCCATCGCGGCGACCTCGCATGGAATGAAGTGCCAGGCGAATATCGCGGCGCGCTGCGACGCCTCGTCGTGACCCAGGGCGACACCGAACCGGCCTCGGTCGAACAGCAGCGCCATCTCGGCGCGACCTGCCCGTCATTGTACGACTTGCGCAATCTATTCCAGGTCAACGTCGAGGAAGCGCGGCATCTGTGGGCGATGGTCTATCTGCTGCACGCCCATTTCGGCCGCGACGGGCGCGAGGAGGCGGAAGCGCTGCTGCGCCGGCGTTCCGGAAATTCCGACAATCCGCGCATCCTTGGCGCATTCAACGAGCGGACGCCCGACTGGCTATCCTATCTGATGTTCACCTACTTCACCGACCGCGACGGCAAATACCAATTGGCCAGCCTTGCCGAATCCGGCTTCGACCCGCTCGCGCGCACCTGCCGCTTTATGCTCACCGAAGAGGCGCATCATATGTTCGTCGGCGAAACGGGAGTTGGGCGCGTGGTGCGGCGCACCTGCGAGCTGATGCGCGAGCATGACACGGACGCGGTCGGTCAATACGGCGGAATCGATTTGAAACTGCTGCAGAAATATCTCAACTTTCATTATTCGGTGTCGCTCGACCTGTTCGGATCGGAGCTTTCGACCAACGCCGCGAATTACTTTACGATGGGGCTCAAGGGGCGCTTCAACGAGGAATCCCGCGACGACGACCATCGCCTGAATGAGGCGCGCTACGCGGTCGAGCGGCCAATTGACGGGAAAATCGAACGGCGCGAGGAATCGGCGCTGCTCGCGCTGAACGAGAATCTGCGCGATTCCTACGCCGCCGATTGCGCGCGCGGCGTCGCCCGCTGGAACAAGATTATCCAGGCGGCGGGAATCGATTTCGAACTCGTGCTGCCGCATCGCGGCTTCAATCGTAAAATCGGCGACTGGTCCGCGATTAAGGTCGGGCCAGCCGGCGAAATAATCAGTGAAGCCGACTGGACGGCGCGCGCTGGCGAATGGCTGCCGACGACGGCGGAACGCGAGTTCGTCGGCTCGCTGATGCGTTCCGTGGTCGCGCCGGGGAAATTCGCCGGATGGATCGCGCCGCCCGCCCGCGGCATCAACCACCAGCCGCTCGATTTCGAATACGTCCGGCCGTAGAGCGGCAATCGGAGACGCGGGTGTCGCGTGATCGGAGCCAGCGAGAGCGGCATCCCTGACTTGATAGTAAGTCGAACGGTCGGGCGTCGTGATCGTATGGTTGGGAGGGCTGCCTCGGCGGTCCGTTGGGCATTAGCTCATCCGGCCGTATTTTGATATGCACCTCCTATATCTTCGACAACTCCGGTTCAGCGGAAAGTGAAAACGAAGATTATCTGGCGCCAGACGGGATCTCACTTCATGAAAATCAGGCCGACTATGTCACTCGCGCGCTGGATAAGCTCGCGCCGAGCGCGTGGCGCCCAGCGATCCTCACTCCCTTGCATTCCACGCGGCGGAAATTTACTCGGGCAGGGACCATCCGTGGAAGGGCCGAAAGCCCGAAGAGAAGCAATGGACAATCGAAACCGTATTGAAAATCGCGGCCGACGCTTATGCGACGGCGTGCGCCTTCGCTTGCGCGAACTCTCGGACGATGCGGACGGTCGAGAAGGGCGAGCGGATCGTGGCGACACGGACGGTTTCGACCACTTCCGGCTCTCTTACTCCGTCGTGCCCAGACTTGATCCGGGCATCCATCGGTATGGATTGCCGGGTCAAGCCCGGCAATGACGTTCCCGCTCCGTCACCCTCGGGCGTCGTTTTTCCGTCACCCTCAGGCGTTACTATTCCGTGACCTTCGGACGTTTCTATTCCGTCACCCTCGGGCTTGACCCGAGGGTCCACGCCAAACGTTCTGGATTGCCGGGTCAAGCCCGGCAATGACGGAC
>JAJXYM010000119.1 GCA_021780585.1 Deltaproteobacteria bacterium | reverse complement strand
CGAAGTCGTGGCATTCTCGCAAAACAGTCGATTTTGGCGGCTCTATGGAAGGGCGTTGGCGCAAGCCGAGGAACATCGCGGGACCGCTCAGCGGAAGCTCGGTAGCGGGAAGACGGCGAGGCCGCGCGCCACGGGTGGGCGTGGCCGGAAATCCGGCCTGAAGGACGATCGTGAGCGGTAAGTGATGCGGCCGGTTCGGCATGTGGCTTTAACCGTCGCGGCAGCCGCGGCGCTAATGGCGTCAGTGGCGGTTGTAACGGCATTGGCGCGGTCTCACTCGTTGTTCAGCCTGTTCGAAAGCGGCGGCGGCGAAGCGCTTGTGGTCTCGGGCAATATCGAGGCGCACGAAAGCGTGCTGAGCTTCAAGGACGTTCAGTCGCGCATCTCGATGCTGCCGTTCGACGAGGGTCAGTGGGTTGAGAAAGGGACCATGCTGGCGCGCGTGGATGACGACGACTACCGCCAGCAAGTGGTGATCGCCGCGCAAACCCTGCAAGTCCAGAAGCGACAGCTCGCCGCGGCTGTCCGCACCTGGGAAGCGGCCATACGGACGGTCGCCAGCGATCATGCGGATCTGGCCGAGAAGACGATCGACTTTCGCCGCGACCAGGAACTCTGGCTGCACGAGGCAATTTCCACCCAGATGCGCGATCTCGCCGACACCGCCCTGAAGCAGTCGTACGCGATTTACCTGCGCGATCAGGCCCTGCAGGCGGCGGCGGACGCGAACGTCGCGGTGGCGCGCGCCAACGTCAAGAACGCGGAAAATAGCCTCACGCTGGCGCGGATTATTCTGGGATATACGATCCTGTATGCGCCGTTCTCGGGCGTCATTCTGGTCCGCAACGCCGAATTGGGCGAAGCGATGCAGCCCGGAACCCCGGTCTTTACCCTGGCGGATCTGGACCATGTCTGGCTGCGCGCCTATATCAATGAACCCGATATTGGGCGCGTGCGCTTTGGTCAGGCCGCGATCGTGACCACCGACAGCTATCCGGGTCACGAGTACCGCGGCCGCATTTCGCTCATCTCCTCCAATGCCGAATTCACGCCCAAAAGCGTCGAAACCCACGCCGAGCGGGTAACGCTCGTCTATCGCATCAGGATCGATATCGATAATCCCACGCACGAGCTGAAACCCGGCATGCCGGCCGACGCGGCAATCAAGTTCAAACCCGCGGGCGCCCGATGACTCAGGCGATGGTACAGGTTGACGGGCTAATCCGGCGTTATGCGGGCCGAGCCGTCATCGAGAACCTCAGCTTCGCCGTTCAGCCGGGCGAAATTCTGGGGCTGGTGGGTCCCGACGGGGCCGGCAAGACTACAACGCTGCGCATACTGGCCGGAGTGCTGCCGGCGGATTCGGGCGGCGCGCGGGTCGCCGCGCAGGATGTCCTCCATGATCCTGAAGCGGTGAAGAGCGTCATCAGCTATATGCCGCAGCACTTCGGACTATACGAAGACCTTACGGTCGACGAGAACATCCGCTTTTATGCGGAACTGTTCGAGGTCGCCGCCGCCGCGCGGGAGCAACGGGCCCGCGAACTGCTCGCGGCCTGCGGCATGACGCCCTTTCGCCGCCGCCTCGCCGGGCAACTGTCGGGCGGGATGAAGCGCAAGCTGGGGCTGGTATGCGCGCTGATCCACTCGCCGCAAGTCCTGCTCCTCGACGAGCCGACCACCGGCGTCGATCCGGTCTCGCGCCGCGAGCTCTGGGGCATTCTCTATTCGCTGGTCTTCGGCGGCGTGACAGTGTTGATTTCGACCGCCTACTTCGATGAGGCCGAGCGTTGTCATCGGCTGCTGCTGCTGCATCGCGGCCGTCAGTTGTTCTGGGGGACGCCCGCGGAGCTGAAGGGCATGCTGCCGGGCGCGGTGCTTTCGATCGCGTCGACGGATCCGGAGCGATTGCGCGCGGCGCTCGCCGGAGCCGACGGTCTGCTGAGCGCAATGGCGATGGGAGACGCGCTTCACGTCGTGGTCAATGAACCGGCGCGCCGTATTCCGGAATTGCGCACGCGGCTCGAGGCCGCCCATTTGGCCTTCGACGGCATCACGACGGTCGCAGCGACGGTCGAGGACGTATTTGCCTACATGGTTTCGCGCGAGCCGGACCAACGAGGACGCCGCCCGTGAGCGAAGCCTTCTCGATCGTGGTGGACGAGCTGGTCAAGCGGTTTCGCCGCTTTACGGCGGTCAACCGGATCAGCTTCAGCGTCGCGCGCGGCGAAATCTTCGGCCTGCTCGGTCCTAACGGCTCGGGCAAATCCACCACGATTCGGATGCTGTGCGGTCTGCTGACGCCAACCGCGGGCCGCGTGTCGGTGGTCGGGTTCGACGTGGCCCGCGATCCGGAGGAAGTGCGCCAGCATATCGGCTACATGTCGCAGAAGTTTTCGCTTTACAACGACCTGCGGGTGGTCGAAAACCTCGAATTCTTCGCCGGGCTTTACGGCGTCAAAGGCGCGCAGCTCACCGAACGGATCGCCTGGGCGCTCGAGATGGCGGGCCTCAACGGCGGCGAAGAGCTGATCACGGGCGATCTGGCGGGCGGATGGAAGCAGCGGCTGGCCTTGGGATGCGCCGTTATGCACCGTCCGCGAGTGCTGCTTCTGGACGAACCCACGGCGGGCGTGGACCCGCTCTCGCGCCGCCTGTTCTGGGAGCTAATCCACCAGATGTCGGCCGACGGCGTCACCGTTCTCGTCACGACCCATTACATGGACGAAGCGGAATACTGCAACCGGCTCGCGCTAATCGAAGCCGGCCGCCTCGTTGCGACCGGCAGTCCGAGCGAACTCAAGCGCGGCGCAATCAGGGGCGACCTCCTGCTGGTCGAGTGCGCGCCGCTGGGCCGCGGGCTGGAGATTATCAAGCGACAGCCGGGCGTGCTTGACGCCGCCGTGTTCGGCGCCGCGCTGCACGTCGTGGTCGGCGCCGCGGATCGCGCCCGCGCGGAGCTTCCCGCCGCACTGGCGTCGGCCGGGGTGGCGACCTCCCGCATCGAGCCGATCGCGCCGTCACTGGAGGATGCGTTTGTGGCGCTGGCGGGCAAGCGTCACGACCTCGGGGCGACCCAATGAACTGGCGCCGAACCGCGGCCATCGGCCGCAAGGAATTCATTCAGGTCCGCCGCGACTCGCGCAGCCTGCTGATCGCCGTGCTGTTGCCATTAATCCAGATCTTGATGCTGGGTTACGGCGCGCGCCTGGACGCCGACCATATCCCGGTCTACGTCTTCGATCAGGAAGGCAGTCAGGACAGTCAGGCCCTGCTCAAGCGTTTTCAGGCCTCGCGCTATTTCGACGTAATCCAGGTCGTCGACAACTACCCCGCAATTACACGCGCGATCGACGCCGACCGCTGCAAGCTCGGACTGGTGATTCCGTGGGATTTTTCCGAGCGCCTCAACGACGCCCATCGCACCGCGGTCCAGGCGCTGATCGACGGAACCGACGACAATAGCGCGCAGCTTGCGGAGGGTTACGCGCAAGCGGTGGTGGAAGGCTACTCCAACGACGTCCAGCTCAAATGGTTTGCCATTCACGGGATGTCGCAGCAGGCCGTCGCGCCGCTCGCGGTTGATTATCGCACCTGGTTCAACGAGGAGCTGGAGAGCAAAAATTTCATCATCCCCGGCGCGATCGCGCTGGTGATGGCGCTGATGGGCGCCCTCCTGTCCTCGCTGACCATCGCCCGCGAATGGGAACGCGGCACGATGGAGCAGCTGATCGCCACGCCCGCGACCGCGATGGAGATAATGACGGGGAAGCTCGTACCCTATCTCGTCATCGGCTTGTTCGACGCCGCTCTCTGCACCGTCTTCGCGGTCGGATGGTTCAACACGCCGTTTCGCGGCAGCGTCACCGCGTTGTTCGTCACCACCGTGATGTTCCTGATCGTCATTCTGGGCATCGGCTATATGATCTCCGTCGCCACCAAAAGCCAACTTGGCGCGAGCCAGTACGCTTTGCTGGTCACCCTGCTGCCGACCTCGCTGCTGTCGGGCTTCGCCTTTCCGATCGATCAGATGCCTGGGCCGATCCGGGCGATAACCTACGTCGTATACAGCCGCTACTACGTGACCGCGCTCAAGGCGATTTTCCTCGCCGGCGCCGGGACCCGCGATCTGATTCCGGAAATCTCCGCGATGGCGGTCTATGCCGTGGTAATCGGCTTTTTCGCGACCCGCGCCTTTCGCAAAAGCCTCTGAGGGGATTGGACGTTATGCTGGGCAGAATCTGGCGCATAATCGTCAAAGAATTTATCCAGCTCCGGCGCGACCGCTACGCCCGCTTCCAGCTAATCTTTCCGCCGATCATCCAGATGCTGGTTTTCGGGTATGCGGCGACCTTCGAGGTGAATCGCGTGCCGATCGCGGTGCTCGATCTCGATCACAGCCAGGAAAGCCGGGCGCTGCTCGCGCGCTTCACCTTCACCGGCCGTTTCAATGTCGCCGATATCATGCGCGACGACCGCGACATCCCCCGGCTTATCGGCCGCAGCGACATCCCGATGGCGCTCAAGATCGAGCCGGGCTTCGCCGAGCTGCTGCGCAAAGGCCAAACCGCCCATCTGCAGGTGATCGTCGACGGCACGGATTCCAACACCGCGCTGATCGCGGTCGGCTACGTCAACCAAATCGCCACGACCTTCGCGCAGGATTACGCGCGCGACCGGCTCGATCGGCTGATGCCCGCGACGGCGGCGATGGTCCCGCGGGTGACCCTCGAGCAACGCCCCTGGTACAACCCCGACCTCAATAGCCAATGGTTTTTCGTCCCCGGCGTAATCGGCAGCATCACAATGATTCTGGTCGTCGTCCTTACGGCTTTCGCGATCGTGCGCGAGCGCGAAATCGGCACGCTCGAACAGATCATGGTCACGCCGATCCGGCCGGTGGAGCTGATGCTTGGTAAGACCGTGCCGTTTTTCCTGGTCGGGCTCGGCGATGTAATCCTCGTCGCCGGGGTGGGCGCGTTCTGGTTCAGCGTGCCATTCCGCGGCAATCCGCTCGTGCTGCTGTTGGGCACGGTCCTGTTCCTGCTCAGCACGCTCAGCGTCGGCCTGCTGATCTCGACCCTGTGTTCGACCCAGCAGCAGGCTTTCGCCTCCGCCTTTTTCTTTCTCAATCCAGCCTTTACGCTGTCGGGATTCAACTTTCCGATTACCAGCATGCCCAGGGCGATGCGGTTGATTACCTATCTCAATCCATTGAGATATTATTTGATCATACTGCGGGGAACGTTCCTCAAAGGCGTCGGACTGGGAGTGTTGTGGCCGCATATGGCGGCGCTGGCCGTTCTCGCCTTCGCGCTGCTGACGATGGGAGTGCTGCGCTTCCGCAAGTCGCTGGATTAAGCGGGCGCTATCCTACTGGCAGGCGGAATCCTTTTCCGGATTCAGGCCGCCGGCCGAATAGACATTGCGCGGATTCCACAGCATCCAGCCGTCCGATCCGAATTTCTCCGCGGCGGAAATCTGCTCCCGGATCTCCTTCGCGCCGAAAGGACGGCGGTCGAAAGCATAGTCGCGGAAGGCCTGCAGCCACGGACGGAATCTGATCGGCGCGACGCCCGTGCGTTGCCGGGCGCGTTCCAGCGACCGGTATACGATCTCGTGGGAATTCCGCACCGGATTGCGGTAGCCGGGAATACCGAACTGAAAACCCGACGGATAGAGCATCGGCGAGATGTAATCGACGATCGGCGGCAGGTCTTCGATCTGCTGGCCGATCTCGGTGTCGTTGAGGTTCCAGGCGACGTAGCCAAAGATATCGGCGGCAAGAAATACGTTGTACGGCGTCAACGCGCGGCGCACCTCCGTCAGGAAGCCGTCGATCGCGCGAACCCGGTTGACGCGCGTATTCGCCTCGGCGTACCGGAGTCCTGGCGCGTCCGGAAAGCGCACATAGTCCAGTTGGACCTCGTCGAAACCCGCTTTTGCGGCCTCGACCGCGACGGCGACGTTGTATTCCCGAACCTGCGGCACAAAGGGATCCGTCCAGGCGAGGTGCAGTCGATCGTTATAGATTCCGCCGCTGGCGCATCGCACCGCGTACGCGGGCCGCGCGCGCGCCAGCCGATCGTCGCTGAAAACCACGATTCGGGCGATCGTATAAACGCCGCGTTCATGAAGATCGCGGACCGTCTCCGCAAGATTCTTGACGGTAATCAGGTTCTGCGCGCCGACTTGCGCGGCCAGCGGAATTGAACTCGGATACGCGATTTGTCCGCGTTCGCTTTTCAGATCGAACACGGTCGCGTTGAGCTCGGTCGCCTCGATCAGATTGAGCGCCCGCATGCGCAGCGCGCCGCTGCCAATTCCGTACGCCGAAAGATAAAGCGCCTTGGGCTTGAATGGTTTAAGCGCGATTTCGCGCTGGCCGCCCGCGAGCGACGCCGCCGGCGTCTCGGCGCGCAGATGGCCATACGCCCGCGCCCCAACCACGCCAGCTTCGCCCGCGATCGTGAACGAACCGTCCGCGGCGGTGCGCACCACCGTATCTCCGAGCGTCACGAACGCGCCCTGGATGGGCGCGTGACTGGCGGCGTCGACCACCTTGCCGCGCAGGGTTAGCGCGGCCGCCGGCGCCACAACCGTTAAGATTAAAAGCAGGCTGAGCACAAAACGAGTTATGCATTTCATTGATTCTTTTCAGGCCTCGACCGCGGATTTGGCGATTCTCCTTCGACGATTCGTTCGAAGGCCCCGCCCTGAACCCCATTCGTCATCAGATAGCGCGGCAGCGCCATCACGTTGTCCCGCCCGGACGCGGGCCGTCGCTCGATGCTGAAACCCGCGATGTAACCGGACTCACGAGCGAGATTGATCAGCTCGTCGTCGTAGATGCCGAACGGCCATGCGAGCATATCGATCCTGCCGCCCAGCTTATCCTGAAGTCGCTTCCGCGACCCAACCAGTTGCTCGCTCACGAAGTTGCGATAGTCGGCCGGACTCCGCCGCCGCTTCTCGATATGGAAGTTCGGATGCCAAAAGGTGTGGGATTGAACGTCGAAGCGGCCCGTCGCCTTCAGCTCGGCGAGCTGTTCCCAGGTCATGGCGTATGAGGCGTTGGAAATCGCCGAAGGATAGATGAACAGCGTCACCGGAATTTTGTACCGCTCGACCAGCGGCGCCATCGCGGTGAAGACCGAGCGATGGCCGTCGTCGGCCGTAATCACAATCGAGTTTGCGGGCGGCGGCGGCGCTTCATTCCGGAAGTAGCGCACGACCTCGCTCAGCGGCACAACCGTAATATGATGTTCTTTCAGGAAGCGGAGTTGATCGGCGAATACCGCCGTCCTGACGGTCATACTATCCGTCACTCGCGCGCCGAACCGATGATAAACGAGGATCGGAACGCGCACCGGCGCCGATTGCGCGTGAGCAAGCGCGGCGCCCATCATCGCGGCGAGGAACAAACCGAGGCGAACCGGCGCGGCGAGTTTGCTCCAAACGCGGTTCATGATTCAGGCGCTATCAGTAGAGCAGATACCTGGCGCGCAGATCGCCGAATGCGACCAGCGGTTGGCGCCATTCGCGCACGATTCGTCCGGGATCGTCGCCGCGCTTGAGCGCGTTCAGAACCCGGCGGGAGCCGATCATTCCGAGCGTTTCGTCGACGTGGAATTTTGCCGGATAAAGCCGGCGCAACGCGGCGATTAATTCGATGCCCAGCGCCGGAGAGTCAAGCTGGTCGCGATTAGTCAATTCAATCCGCACTCCATGACAGAGCCGATCCTTGTATCGGTCCGCGGCCGGCGTGAAATCCGCCGGCGCAAAAGTGACGCCGGAAATCCCCCGTCGGTTCAGGTACGCCGCGAGCCGGTCGCCCTCGATCCACGGCGCGCCGGCCACCTCGAAGGGCGACTCGGTCCCGCGGCCGACGCTGACGTTGCCGCCCTCGACCAGCGCCACGCCCGGATACAGCGCCGTCGCGGTCAGCGAGCGCAGATTCGGCGACGGATCGATCCAGCGCAGGCCGGTTTCGTCGTACCAATCAGCGCGCCGGTACCCGCGCATCGGGATTACATGAAGCCGCGCGCCAATATGCTTTTCCGCGTTGAACATCCGCGCCAGCTCGGCGATCGTCATACCGTATCTGACCGGAAGCGGAAAGTAACCAGTGAATGATTCGAGCTTCGGCTCCAGTATCGGACCTTGCACGTCCGCGGCGCCGATCGGATCCGGCCGGTCGAGCACGAAAAAATCGATCCGGTTTCCGGCCGCCGCCTCCATCGCGTAGGCCATCGTCGTAAGATAGGTATAGAAACGCGCACCGACGTCCTGGAGGTCAAACACCAGCGCGTCGATCCCGGCGAGCATCGCCGGAGTTGGTTTGGTGAAGTCGCCGTAGAGACTGAACACGGGCAGGCCCACGGCCGGATCCGTCCCCGAAGCGATTTTCTGGTCTAGATTCCCGTAAAGACCGTGTTCAGGCGTGAAGATCGCGACCAGTTTGACGCCCGGCGCCGAGCGCAACAGGTCAATATCGCCGGCGCCGGCCGCGTCGCGGCCGGTCTGGTTCGTGATTAGTCCGATACGTAATCCCCGCAGTGGGGCGAAACTCTCGCCCGCGAGGACGTCGATTCCGGTCGCGACCCGCGAGTCGGCTTTCTGGCGGCGCGTGATTGATTCCAGTGAGTAATAGCGCGCGAGGCCGGGAAGACTCGCGATTACCGCCGATGGCGTCAGCGGCCCAATCGATTCGCATACCAAATCGATAATCCGTTTGCGCAAAGGCCGCGCGTCGCCGCGGCCGTCCGGGTAGGTGCGATTGGACAGAACGATCACATAGACCCGCGTGACCGGATCGATCCAAATCATCGTGCCGGTATATCCGGTATGTCCGTAGGAGCCGGCGGGAAACAATTCGTCGCGGTCGGAGGCGAATGGCGCCGCGAGATCCCAGCCCAGGCCGCGCAATCTCGTCGCGCCGGGCGGCGACTCCGGCAGGGTCATCCGCGCGATCGACGATCGGCTGAGAATTCGCGCGCCGCGAAGCCGCCCGCCGTTCAGCAGCATCCGGGCGAACGTGGCCAGATCATCGGCGGTCGAAAACAGTCCGGCGTGACCCGCGACGCCGCCCATCCGCCGGGCCGTCGGATCGTTGACCGCGCCGGACCCGCTCCGCGACCATCGCGTTGGAGCGATTCGGCCCGCTTCGTCAGCCGACGGTCCAAAGCGCGTGTCCACCATCCGCAGGGGCCGGAAGATGTTCCGCTCGCAATAGACGTCCAGCGGCAGGCCGGAGACGCGCCGGATCAATTCGCCGAGCACCTCGAAATTTTCGTCGCTGTAAACGTAATGCGATCCCGGCGCGAATAACGGTCGATCCGCGCGCAGCAGGTTCATCGCGGCGGCATATCCGGACCATCGGCGCTCCAACGCCAAATCGGCTTTCAAACCCGAATAGTGCGTCAGTAATTCGCGTACCGTAACCCCCGTTTTGCCCGCCGCCCCAAAGCGCGGCCAGTACGCGGCCACGGGCGCATCGAGCGCGATTTTGCCCCGCTCGACCAGTTGCATCACGGCGGTGGTGGTCGCCACGACTTTGGTCAGCGACGCCAGGTCGAAGACGGTATCGGCCGCCATCGCCGCCGGGATTTGGCCTTCGGTTCGGGCGCCAAAAGCCCCGCGGTACAGAACCGTGCCGCCCTGGCCGACGAGTACGACCGCCCCGGGTATATGTCCTTTCGCGATTTCGTTGCGAACGATGCCCGCGATTGGCGTGAGCGAGCTGGGCGAGAGCGCGACGCGGCCTTGAGTCGCGCCGTATCCAGTCGCCGCCGTCCCGAGACTCCAGCTCAGGGCGGTTACCATAAGCACGAAATGAATACGAAAAGCGCGCATCGCTCAGGTCCGGACTTCAGAACCAGCCGAGACCATCGTATGCCGCGATCCGGCGGAGTGGCCAGCGTCTGGTCGCGACGCGACTGACGGGTAGCAATGCGGATTGGAGTTTTCGGTCAGCCGCGCGATTTAGCTCCGCGCATCCCTTCGTCGTCGCAAAAGCGGCTTGACGGTCAGATTCCGCCAAGCGGTGGCGCACTTCGGCCCGATTCATCGCGGGCGTCGTCGCTATCACCCGCGCCGATCGGGCTTGACGGACGCGGCGGGCGGCGGTAAGAAATTGAGAGTCATTCTCAATTTCAACCGCGGGAGCATCCGATGCCTTGCAGGAAAAACCTCCTTTCCATTCTCGTCGTCGCCGCGATCGCCGGGCCACCGGCCTTCTGTCGTACGGCCGGCGCCAGCGAGCCGACCGTCGCCCGCGTCACCTTCAACGGAGGCCATTTCGAACCGGCGAAGCTGACCGTCCCGGCCAACCAGCCGTTTCAGGTGCGGGTCACGAACACCGACCGGACCGCGATCGAGTTCGAGAGCTTCGACCTCCATCGCGAGCGCGTCGTCCGGCCGGGCGAGACGATAACGGTCTATATGGCGCCGGCCGCGCCCGGCCATTACAGCTTCTGCGACGATTTCGACCATAGCGTCGCCGAGGGCGCGATCGAAGCCCGCTGATGAGCGGGCGGACGCGACGGATGGCGATCGTGGCGGCGGCGCTGATGGCGATTCAGGCGATCCGGACGCCGGTGCGAAATTCAGGCGCAACCGGCGAACTCCAGGCGCCTCCGGACGTGCAAGCCGCGCTTCGCCGCGCCTGCTATCAATGCCATTCACAGGAGACCAACTGGCCGTGGTACGTCCAATTCGCGCCGCTTTCATGGTTCGTCCACGGGCGCGTGAGCGCGGCGCGCAGACGGCTCGATTTCTCCGCCTGGCGCGATTACCTGTACGACCCCGGCACCGCGGCGCGGAAATTGGGCGCGATCGACCAGATGATGCATAGCGGCGCGATGCCGCCCTGGTATTACCGCCTGCTGAGTGCTCGCGCCCGGATCACGCCGGCGGAACGCGCCGCGATCGAGACCTGGGCGATCGAGGGCCGCGCCGCCGCGCTCAAGGCCGAACCCCAATAACTTTCCGGTCCGGCGGAGCTCCCGTCCGCCGCCGCCGACAACTTTCGCGAATCAAGGAGCGATGGTGAACATCCGCCTTACGCTATTAGTGTGCGCGCTGACCGCGCTCGGAGGCTCCATCAACGCCTATGCGCAGGTCGATCCATGGGAATTCGAAGTCTATCCCTATCAGACCGAGGGCGCCGGCGTGCTCGAGCTGGAATCGCTCAACAGCATGGTTCCGAATGGCCATGCCGAGGGGGGCAACGGCACTTCCGCTGGAACCTATCCGAGCCAGTGGATGTACCGCACGTCGATCGAGGTTACCTACGGCCTGACCGACCATGTCGAGGCGGCGGCCTATCTCGACCTGGCGCGGCCCAACGCGGCGTCGTTCCAATACGCGGGATCGAAGTACCGTATACGTGGACGCCTGTTCGAACAGGGCGAGATGCCGGTGGACCTGGGATGGTACGCCGAACTGGAATGGCATCGGATTCATCAGTTCGACGACGTTCCGCTGGAATTGGAACTGCGGCCGATTGTCGAAAAAGATATCGGCCGCGTCGAAATCGATCTCAATCCGATTTTCGAGAAAGCGATTTTTGTCGGACCAGAAAAAAACAAAGGCTTCGAGTTCGGCTATACCGCGGGCGTTTACTACAACTGGCTACGCAAATTTTCGCCCGGCGTGGAGTTTTACGGCGGCGCCGGACTGATCGACGACACCGATCCGCTGTATCAGCAGCAGCACTATATTTTTCCGGTGATGCGCGGCGCGCTCGACAATGGCGTCGAATACAACTTCGGACCGGGCTTCGGCCTGACGCGCGGCTCCGACCGCGTGATCACGAAGTTCAACTTCGAATTCGAGCGCTATATCGGCGCGCTCTTCGAGTAGCCGTCCGAACGCCGCGCGGCGCGGGTCGGGCGCTCACCAGCCGATCGCCTGGGCGGGCATCACGACCGCCATCTGGCCGCGCGGATCGGCGCCGCCCTCCAGCAAGCGGCGCGCCGAATCGAAGCGGATGCCCAGCACGTGGCCCTCGCACCACGGCGGCCGGGTCTCCACCTGATGGCCGCGCGCGGCCAGCTCGGCGCGCACGTCCGCGTCGATCCGCTCCTCGAGCCGCAGCACGCCGGGGCGCGCGTTATGCGGATAGAAGGTCGACGGGAAATGCGCCGAGGAAAAGCGCGGCGCCTCGATCGCCTCCTGCACCGACATCCCGAAATCGATCAGGTTGAGGAAAAATTGCAGCGTCCATTGGTCCTGCTGGTCGCCGCCGGGCGTGCCGAAGGCCAGCCACGGTTCGCCGTCCCGTGTCGCGATCGAGGGCGTCAGCGTGGTGCGCGGCCGTTTGCCCGGACGCAGCGTGTTGGCGTGCGCCTCGTCGAGGTAAAACGTCTGCATCCGGCTGCCCAGCGGAAAGCCGAGCGACTCGATCACCGGCGAGCTCGGAATCCATCCTCCGCTCGCGGTGACCGCGATCAGATTGCCGCGGCCGTCGGCCGCCGTGACGTGAATCGTGCCCGGCCCCCACGAGCGCGGTTCGCCCGCCGGACGGTCGAGCAGCGCGCGATAATTGATCGGATCGCCCGGCCGCTGCTCGAGCGCGGCGCGGCGCGGATCGATCAGCGCCCGGCGGATCGCCGTGTAGCGCGCCGAGAGCAATCCTTCGATCGGCACGGGCGTAAATTCGGGATCGCCGTAATACTGCTCGCGGTCGGCAAAGGCGAGCTTGGCCGCTTCGACCAGACTGTGGATGTAATCGGCCGAATTGTGACCCATCGCCCGGAGGTCGAAGCCTTCGAGCAGGCGCAATTGCTGCAAAAAGACCGGGCCTTGCGACCATGGCCCGCATTTATGCACGGTCACGCCACGATAGTCGGCCGTGACCGGCGACTCGATTCGGGTGGTGAAGGCGGCGAGGTCGCCGCTCGCCAGCAATCCCCCCTGGGCGTCGGACCAGGCGACGATTTCGCGGGCGATATCGCCGCGATAGAAGCGTTCGCGCGCCGCGTCGATCGCCGCTTCGCGGCCGCGATTGCGCGCCGCCGCCTCGGCCTCAACCAGACGCTCGAAGAATTTCGCGAGTGCGGGATTTTTTACGATCTGGCCGGTATGCGGAACTTCTCCGCCGGGCATATAGAGCGCGGCGCTGGTCGGCCATTGGTCGCGGAATTTTTTGGCGTTGGCGCGAATCGAGGCGTGGCCGATCAAGCCCGACAGGTCCTTCGGCGTCTCGCCGTCTCCGGCCAGCCCGTGATGCATCGGGAAGCCGTCCGCGCATAACGCGGTCGCGGGCGCGGCGACTTCCGCCAGCGTCATCGTACCGAACGTCTTGAGAGCGACCGCCAGTGCGTCGAACGCCGCCGGCACGCCTGCGGCAAGCAGTCCTTCCCCCGGCACGAGCTTGAGGCCAAGGCCGCGGTAATGCGCGATCGTGGCGCGCGCGGGCGCGGTCATATTGCCGTTGATGGCAATCACGCGGCGGGCATCTGCCGCATAAATGAGCATCGGCGCCTCGCCGCCGATCGTATGCATGTGCGGGTTAACGACGCCTTCGACCAGAGTCGCGGCGACGGCGGCGTCGATTGCATTACCGCCTTTTGCGAAGATGCGCGCGCCGGCCGCGGCCGAGAGGTAGTGCTCGGTCGCGACCATCGCCTCACGGCCCATCACGAGAGGGTACCAAGTGGTCATCTTATGCTCCGCATGCGGACTCGCCGGGCATCGGCGCGGTGTCGACGCCCGGATCATTGCGCCCTTTGGTCAGTGAATACCCCCTTTCGTCTATCAGAGTCAGGGCCACGGCGCACGGACGGACTTCGCGAAATGCGACGCTAAATCGAAATTGCCCAATAAGTCGCGGCCTAATATGTGAAATTAGCTGTGGAAAACCACCTCGCGACGGGGAAAAACCATCTGACGGAACGGCCCGCACCTTGCTATACTGTTAAACAGGGTGGCGGTTCGCCCAAATTCATTAACTGGGCGGGAAAGGCGGCAGGGACTATGGTGACTATGAATCAGGAATCAGTCGTCGGTCGTCATTGCCGATTGGTGCGACCAGTACGGGACAGCCAGGGACGCGGGCGCTTCAATGAAGAGCCGGTCATCGTCAAAGAGGTCGAAAATCTTGGCCGTCACATGTATTTGGTCAAATTTGACGACGGCAGCACAACGTTTCTCTTTCCCTCCGAAGTCTCGTTGAACTGACCGCGGCCGCGGCGCGCCAATTTATCGACGGACGAATCCGGCCGGCTGCGCGCCCCGGTTCAGCCGCCGATTACCCGAACGCCGCCGAAGAGTCTGGCGATGGCGCGCGAAAGTCGTTCGCCCGCCGAATGCCGTTTGCCGGAACCGGCGGGCGGCGATCGCGTAGCGTCCGGCAAATAAATGACGCGACTTCGCCGCTGATCCGTCGCGGCGGAAGGATCTTGACGGCGCCAGTCTTGCCCGCGCTACGGCGCAAGCCGATCATTATGCTGGCGGCGCGAGCGAATGTTCCCGCGCGACGCCGGACGGTTCAGGAGCGACGATGCCAACCTATGTCATTGGAGTGCGGCGGACCGAAAAGGGCCATCAGACGCTGAAGGAATTTTCGCGCGTGATGGAACGCGCGAGGCGTGTGCGCGAGGCCAACGGCGGCAAGCTGGTCGGCGCCTACGCGACCTTCGGCCGTTTCGACATGGTGGTGATCGCCGAATATCCCAGCGGCGCCGCGATGCAAAAAGCCATGACCACGATTCTGGCCGAAGGACTCTTCACCGTGGAAGTTTCCGAAGCCATTCCGATCGACGAGTTCGTCGCGATGTTGCAGGAAGAGGAACGCGAACGGTAAGAGCGGGGGCCCGCGCCGCGAACAGGCTCGTCGCGGGCCGAATTTGCGCTCGCCGCGACCGAATCAGCGATTTTCTTCAAGAAACGCGCGCGTATGGAACAGCGCCGCGATCGTCTTGGCGTCGTTTATCTCGCCCCGGCGCACCATCCGGGCGGCCTCTTCAAACTT
>JAJXYM010000250.1 GCA_021780585.1 Deltaproteobacteria bacterium | reverse complement strand
TCCGGTCACGGAATTGAATCTTGTCGAGAGCCGCCACCCGTCAATGCGCCGCGCTCGCCATCCGCACGTAGCTTACCGCCAGAATCGTGAAGACCAGCGCCTGCACGACACAGACAATCGCGCCCAACGCGTAGAACGGGAGCGGAAAAACCACGTAGAGCAGGCTGGTAAACAGGCCCAACACCTGATGGTCGGCGAACATATTGGCGAACAGACGAACACCGAGCGAAAACGGCCGGAACAGATTATCGGCCACCTCGATCGGCAGCATCAGCGGCGCCAACACCAGCATCGGCCCGAGAAAGCTCCTGAGATAGTGGGCGCCCTGCGATTTGAAGCCTTGATAGAGATAAAAAGCGAAGCAGATCGCGCCGAGGGCGAAGGTCAGGTTGGTGTCGTTGGTCGGCGGCTCCATCCCGGGAATCAAGCCCATGAAATTCGCCGTCAGGATAAAGATGAAAATCGAGCCGAAGAAGGGCACGAAGCGGCGCGAACCATGCATCTCGGATACGTTCGCGACGAACCCGTCGAGCCATTCGACCATCACTTCGGCCACCGACCGCAGGGTGATTCCCTCGTCCGGAATCGCGGGATCGGGGGCGGCGGCGAGCGCGCGCCGCGCCATCACGGCGAAGACGATCAGAATCCCCATCACCAGCCACGCGCCGACCAGCGCCGGCGGCAGGCCGCCCAGATGGTCGCCAAGCATCTCGATAAAATTAACCGGTTTCAAACCTGCTGATCCTCCGGACGTACGAAAGCGCCGCGCGTCGAAGCGCGCCACGTTTCAATAAAGATCGCGATGAACTGAGTCAAGGCGCCGGCGAGGAAGCCGGCCGGGTCGAGCCGGGTGGTGGTCATCAGCAGATAGACCAGCCCGACGAAGATAAACATCTTGAGCGGCGCCAGGATCACGCCCGCCTTGCCCGCGCCGCCCCCCTGCGCCAGGGCGATTATCGCCCGCCCGACGACCGTGAGGACGAACAGGTTGGCGATCATCAGCGCGCCGCCGACCAGACATCCGATCGCCGCGGCGCGCGAATCCGCCGCCAGCAGCAGAAACGCGAAGACAACCGTAAGCTGGGCGCTGGTCCGCTGGATCGCGCCGAGCGCCGGAACCCGCCAGTTCATTCAATCACCGCGCTGAAAGTCTCTGAGCTCGATCACCAGCCGATACATGCCAAGGAACGTCCCGAGCAGCACGCCCGCGACCGCCAACACCGGCGCGGTGCGAAAATACTGGTCGAGGTAATAGCCGAGGATCGATCCGCCCAGGATCGGCGAGAAAAATTCCACCGCAATCGCGGCGAAGCGCCACAGGCGCGCGGGCGGTATTGCGTTGCCAGCCATCGTGAAGGTCACGGCGTCGCGTGGCCGCCTCAGTCGGCCGCCAGCGCCGCGCGCGCGGCCGCGATCGTCGCGTCGAGGTCGGCGTCGCTATGCGCGAGCGAGACGAACATCGCCTCGAACTGTGAGGGCGGCAGATTGACGCCACGGTCGAACATCGCATGAAAAAATCGCGCGAAGGCCGCCGGGTCCGCCCGGCGGGCGCTTGCGCCGTCGCTCACTCTATCAGTTCCGAGGAACAGCGTTAACAAAGAACCCGCCCGATTGACGCAGCCGCCGCGTCCCGCCGCGGCGAGCGCCGCGCCGAGACCCGCCGCAAGCCGCGCGCCGGCCGCTTCCAGCCGTTCGTAGACGCCGGGCTGTGCGAGCAGTTTGAGGGTTTCGAGCCCGGCCCGAACCGACAATGGATTACCCGAGAGCGTGCCCGCCTGATAGACCGGGCCAGCCGGCGCCAGCAGGTCCATCAGCGCGGCGCGGCCGGCGATCGCCCCCACCGGCATCCCGCCGCCGATAATCTTGCCCAGCATGATCAAGTCCGGAGCGGCGTCGTAAAGCTCATACGCGGCGCCGTACCGCAGGCGAAAGCCGGTGATCACCTCGTCGCAGATCAGCAGCGCGCCGTGGCGATGGGCGAGATCGCCCAGCTCCCTGAGAAAACCCGGCGCGGGCGGCACGACGCCCATATTGGCCGCCAGCGGTTCGACGATCACGGCCGCGATCGCCTTTGGCTCGGCGCTCAAATAGCGCTCGACCGCCGCCAGCGAATTGTAGGGCGCGACCCGCGTCAGCGCCGCCAGCGCCTCGGGCACACCCGCGCAATCCGGCACGCCGAGGGTCATCGCGCCCGAGCCGGCGCGCACCAGCAGGGCGTCGCTATGGCCATGATAGCAGCCGTCGAACTTGATAATCCCGTTGCGGCCGGTGGCGGCGCGCGCGATTCTGAGCGCGGTCATGCCGGCCTCGGTGCCGGAGCTCACCAGCCGCACCTTTTCGGCGATCGGAATCGCCGCCGCAATTCGTTCCGCCAACTCGACTTCAAGCTCGGTCGGCGCGCCGAACGAGAAGCCGCGCCCCGCCTGATCGGCGACCGCCGCGACGACCGCCGGATGGGCATGGCCGAGGATCGCGGGGCCATATGAGCCGACGTAATCGATTAATCGATTGCCGTCGGCGTCGCGGAGATATGCGCCCTGACCGCTGTGGATAAAAGCCGGCGCGCCGCCCACCGCCCGCCACGCGCGAACCGGGGAATTGACCGCGCCGGGGATCCGTTCGAGCGCGCGTTTGAAGAGCGCCTGTGAGTTTTCGTTGGAAAGTTTCATCGGGATTTGCTTGCGCCGCGCGGCGCGCCGCCCACCGCCCGCCACGCGAACTCGCTGGAGAGACGATTCATGATCGCGCGCGGATGATCAAGCGGCGGCGCAGCGAAATCGCGGCGATTCAGAAAGTTGGCTCCTGGAGCCAACTTGTGGTGAGCAGGAGATTCCACCGGAAGGCAATACGCTTTCGTAAAAGATTGTCGCCGAAATTTTTTCCAGAAAAATCGAAGGCTTTCATCAACCCGATGGGGACCGGCTTGAATGAACGTCGAAAAGAATTTACACACTTGTCTTCGCCGCCAGACTTGTGAAGGCGCCTAGGTGCGCATTTTAAGCCAGCTCGGGCGGCGATCGTTATCGTGGCCGACAGGCGCGAGCATAAGATTTCCGGTCGTTATTCGTCAGTAAAACGTGCGGGGTGGAGTGGCGGTTCAACCGATGAGTTGATAGCCAGCCGCGCGTTTTTGTGGAATTACCGACAGGGACGGGAGAATTTTTGGTTATCAACAAGTGTGGACAGAGCTGTGAGTAAGTCGCGTGCGAAGCTTGGCTGGCAATTTGGCGCCGTTGGGACCGGCGCCCAAACACTCGCTGGGGGGAAAGCATGAACGGGGTCTGGCAAAAAGCCGCGGACCGGATTCGCGAGACCTTGGGCCAGGTCAGTTTTGAAACCTGGATCGAGCCGCTGAACTTCGTCGAGATGCGAGAGCATACGGCGACGATCGAGGCGCCCAATCGCTTTTTCTGCGAATGGGTGAGCGATCGCTACCATGAAGTGCTGCGTGAATCGCTCTCGGCCGCGGTTGGCGAACCGATTACGGTCAAGCTGATCTTCGACGCGGGAGCAATGCCGGCGCGGCCGCGCGCCGCCGCCGCTCCCGCCAAACCGGCGCCAGTCCCGTCACGACCGGCGGAGCCGGCGCGCTGCGAACTCCATCCGGGCTTGCCGCCGCGCTATACTTTCCCCGAATTCGTGGTCGGATCGAGCAATCAGTTCGCCCACGCGGCGGCGCTCGCGGTGGCGCATCAGCCCGGCGAGAAATACAATCCGCTGTTCATTTACGGCGGCGTCGGTCTGGGCAAGACCCATCTCGCGACGGCGATCGGCCACCATATCTGGGCGGCCGGGAACGGCAAGTGCAAGGTGCTGTTCATGCCGGCCGAAGTCTTCATGAACGAGCTGATCAATTCGATCCGGCGCGACCGGATGGGAGAGTTCAAGGATAAGTTCCGGCGGGTCGACGCCCTGATCCTCGACGACGTGCAATTCCTCGCTGGGCGCGAGCGCACCCAGGAGGAATTTTTCCACACCTTCAACTCGCTCCATTCCGAACGCCATCAGATCGTGCTGACTTCGGACAAAACCCCCAAGGAGATCAACGGTCTCGAGGATCGGCTGCGCAATCGTTTCGAGTCGGGGCTAATCGCGGATATCGCGCCGCCCGATCTGGAAACCCGCGTGGCGATCATCCAGAAGAAGGCCGCACTGGAAAATCTCCCCCTGCCGGGCGAAGTTGCGCTCTACATCGCGCAGAACGTTTCCGCCAATGTGCGCGAACTCGAAGGTTGTCTGACCCGGATCGCGGCGCTGGCCTCGATGGATAAATCCGCCATCACCACCGACTTCGCCCGTCAGGCGCTGCGCGACCTGATCCGCACGCGTGAGCCGAAGCCGGATATCGAAACGATTCAGAAGGTCGTGGCGGATTTTTTCCATATCCGGCTGGTCGATCTGAAATCGAAAAAGCGCACCCAGCACATTGCCTTTTGCCGGCAGGTCGCGATGTATCTGTGCCGCAAATTGACCGACGGCTCCTTTCCGGCGATCGGCGAGGCCTTCGGCCGCGATCATTCCACCGTGATTCATGCGCATAATCTGATCGCGCGGCGAATCGCAAACGATTCGGCTTTTCGCTTTTCGATCGAGAAGATCGAACGGGAGCTGAAGACCACGCAGGCCAACGCCGCCTGACCCGCCGGGCTTATGGACAGGATTGTTGAGAAAGTCTGAACAAATGCCGGTAAATCAACAGGATGCGGCGGTCGAAGCTTTGGCGAAGCTTTACGCCGTCTCTTTATCCACAAATTATACCCAGAAAAAAGCCTTTTGTTTTCAAGCGTTTTTGCCGGTTATGCACAAATCAACAGGCGCTACTGCCTTTACTGATCCTTTCTCAATGAGATCACGATCAGGATCACTAGGGGGCGGCTTGCGCGGGTGATAAATGGAACTCGTCATTGATCGCGTATCGCTTTTGAACGGCCTCGGGATGGTTCAGGGAATCGTCGAACGGCGCAACACCGTGCCAATCCTCGGCCATGTGCTGCTCGAACCAGAGGACAACCGGCTGCGTCTTTCAGCGACCGACCTCGAAGTCGGCATCCGTACCGAAATCGCTTGCGCCAAAGCCGAGAAGGGTAGCCTCACGCTCAACGCGCGCAAGCTTTTCGAAGTGGTGCGCGAAGCCGAAGGGGCCGACGTTTCGATCAAATCGCTCGACGGCGACTGGTTCGAGCTGCGCTGTGGGCGGGCGCGGTTCAAGATGATGGGGCTGGACCCGCGCAGCTTTCCGGCGATGCCGGCGCAGGCGTCGAAGCAGGAGCCGCTCGGCGGACGCAAGCCGGTCAAGGGCGAGCTGGCGATTCCATGCGACGCGCTGGCGACCATGATCGACCGGACGATTTTCGCCGTCAGTCCCGACGAGGCCCGCTACAACCTGAGCGGCGTCTATATCGAGGCGGCCGACGGCGTGGGCGTGCGGATGGTCGCGACGGACGGTCATCGGCTGGCGATGGTCGATCGGGAAGTCGCGAGTTTCGCGATGCAGGGCGGCGCGATCATTCCGCGCAAGGGCCTGGCGGAACTGCGCAAGCTGCTCGACCAGGCGGGCGAAGGCGAGGTTACGCTGAGCCTCGACGGACAGCTCGCATGGCTCAAGCGCGGAACCTCGGAAGTCTCGATGCGGCTGGTGGAGGGCGAATTTCCCGATTATCGCGGCGTTATCCCGAAGGAGTCGCGCTACCAGATCGCGGTTGGGCGCGACGCGCTGTTGAGCGCCATCAAGCGCGCGATGATCTTCTCGAACGAACGCTTTCACGGCGTCAAGCTTGCCTTTTCGGCCGGCAGTATGACGGTCTCCTCGAACAGTCCCGACGTTGGTGAAGCCAGCGAAACGCTGGACGTCGAATTCGGCGGCGCGGATTTTTCGATCGGCTTCAACGCCGCCTATCTGCAACAGGCGCTCAACGTTATTCCGGGCGACGCTGCGGCCGTGCTCGGCCTCAGCGACGAGGTCAGTCCGGGCGTGCTCACGACGCCCGCCGACTCGCGCTTCACCTACGTCGTGATGCCGATGCGGCTCTAGGCGGGCGGCGGGGCGACTCGCAGCAGGACCATCGCATTAAGCGCATGCTGCTTCGGGTCCCATGGATAGGCGGTTTCGGCCGCCATCTGACGGTACGGAAAGTTCAGGTTCGGGAGGTCGCGGCGCCGCGCGACCAGCCAGCGAACCCGGCCGCTGGCGACGGCGCGATCGAGGTCGCCAAGCCGGTCATATTCGGGCGTCGGCGCCGGCAGGCGCAAATAAAACACCGGCCCCTGGTTGAGGTAGAAGGCGAGTCCCGCCGTATCGGGACCGACCAGCGCGCGAATCCGATACGCGAAGGGTTTTTCGGTGCGATAGGCGTCGCCCGCCGGCATCGCAAAGACGTAAAAATAGAACATGAACAGCGCCGCGACCACGCCGATCGCCCAAGCCATACGCGGCGGCCGCATATCGCGCGTCGCCCAAAGCAGCGCCGCGATCGACCCGATCCAGAAGATCGCGTAGACGGCGCGATCGGGAGCTGGCGGCAGCGCCGAGTACGGATACGGCATGAACAGACGCGGCGGGAGGAAGGCGAGCGCCGCAATCGCGACCATCGCCACGACCAGGCCGAAGCCAAACGTGACGAGCCGGCGCGCGAGCGGCGTCATCCGGGCCGGAGTTTCCAGCAGAACACGCGCGACCAGAATCGCGGCGGGCGGCAGGATCGGCAGGATGTAATAGCTGCGGCGCGATCCCGAAAGCGTGTAAAAAATAAAGGTCGCCCAGAAGAAGACCAGCGTGAAGCGATCCTGGCGGGCAAGGTCGGCGCCTTCGCGCCGGCGCTGATGCGCATGGACAAGGGCTGCCGGCAGCATCGCCGACCACGGCGCCATCAGCGCGAAAATAACGTAGGTGTAAAGGTAGATCGGCCCGCGATGGTCGAACGGCGCGAAGTAACGCTTCACGTTCTCGCGATAGACCATGTAGATGCCGTGCTCGGAGCCGGTCTCGCGATGTGAAATCACGAACGGCGTGAGATAAACCAGCAGGGCAATCGCGATCGCGAACGGCGTCCGCCAGTTGCGGAACCAGCGGTTGCGCTCGACCATCCAGCGCCATCGCGCCGCGAGCGGACCCGCGCCGAGCCGCCGATACAACTCGGCCCATCCGTCCGCGAGCAGGCAGTACGAGCCGATCGTCAGGATCGGCAGAACGAAGCCGAGCAGCCCCTTGGTTTGCGAAGTGACGGCCATGATCAGCCATAGGCCGAAGGTCCACCCGCCGCCCGGCGCCTCCTCGTGGGCGAGGAACAGCGTCAGCGCCGCCAGCTCGCCGGCAATCGTTTCGACGTCGGCGGAAGCGTTGCGCGAAAAAAAGACAAAACTGAAACTGGTCGCAAGAATCAGCGCCGCGACCACCCCCGTGCGCAGGTCGTAGAGCCGGCGCGCCATCAGGAGAATCAGTCCGACCGCGGCGAGTCCGGCGATCGCCGACGGGATGCGCGCGGCGGTTTCGTTGACCGCGCCGGTGAACCAACTGGCGGCGAGGATCAGCCAATACGATCCGAGCGGCTTGTCGAAGTAGGAGCGGCCGTTGATCGTCGGCCAGAAATAGTTCCCGGTGAGCCGCATCTCACGGGAGATTTCGCCCCAGCGGAATTCCGAGGCCCATAACGCGCGCGCGCCCAGCCGGGCGAAAAACAGCATCGCGGCGAGTCCCAGGATGACGATCGCGGCGCGGCGCCAGAAGGCGTCGTCGTTCGCGTTCGCGGCGGCGGATTCGTTCGGGTTGGCGGTTACGATCGGGGAGCGGGCGCGCGCGGCGCGGCCGGCGTCAGCGTGATCCATCGCGAAAAAGGTTCGCAGTCTCGATTCCCGAGAGCAAGCCTCCCGCCGCCGGCGTAAGACCTGTGCGTGCCGCCGCCAATCATGGAATCATTGCATCGACGCTTCAGATCGTGATTATGGCGTCGCACCTGGCGCGGACCGATCGCGCGCTCGCGGCCGGCTAAAACTTGCGCGGATCGGCGGGCAATTCAATTCCCGCTTTGACCGCCGACTCGGCCGCAGCGGCGCGGAAAATCCCGTGCGTCATCGTCGCGCGCGCCTCGGCCGCCCGCGCCGCGTATATTTCCGCTCGCACCGCATGCGCCGCGCGATCGTCGGGCGCGGCGTCGACCGCCCAGTCGATCAGATGCGCCGCGAGCGCGAGCTCGCCCGCCGCGAAACGCTCGCGGGCCCGCGCGACCAGCTTGTCCGCGCCGCCCGCCAGCGTCGCGATTTCGCGGGCCCGCGCCGCTGGCGGCGCGGGCTTCAGATGCGCCGGGCGGCCGTCGTACCATCCGCCCTCCAGCCGCCAGATATTGCGCACGATAAATTGCGGTTCGTCATACACCGCCCGCAGATAGGGCCGATCGGCCAGCCGCGCCGGCGGGGCGGCCTGCGCGACGATTTCGTCGAGCGCCGCGCCCGCATTCATCAGCGCGACCGTCTGGTCGTAGAGACTCTGCAGATACTCTGCCGTCTCGTTGAGCATCTGGCGAATCCGCACCGCGCCGAAGACCGGCACGCCATGCCCCGGCAGCAGGACTTCGGCCCCCGTTTTCGCCATCGCGCGCAACGCCTCGGCCCATTCACGGGCGTAGCGCGGCGCCTTTTGCGGATTACCCGCGTTGGGCGCCGCCCAGATAATGAAGTCGCCGGTGCACAGCGTCTTGCGCTGCGCGATATAGACCCAGGATGCGTCGTCGGTCTCGCCGCGCCCGTGATGGCATTCGAACTTCACGCCGCCGGCCGTGACCGTCAGCCGATCGTCGAAATAGGTGTCGGGATAGACGTAATCGGACGGCCACGCCGCGGCCGCGCCGAATTGCCGCCCATTGATTAGCCCGTTATAGCCGGAAGTGCGCTTGTAGCGATCGAAACGGGCAGCGACCGCGCGATGTCCCACCACGCGCGCCCGCGCCACGTGGTTCTTCTGGCCTTCCGCCGCGAACGCCGCCATCCCGAGCGCGTGATCGACATGGCCGTGCGTGTAAATCGCCGTGTTGATCCGGTCCGGCGCGAACCGCCGCACCATCCGCACGGTCTCGTCCTGATTGAACCAGGCGCCCGTGTCGATCAGCACGATCCCCTCGTCGGTGCGCACCGCCGTGAAGTTGGCGAACCAGCGATAGAACATCACGCCCGCCGCGACCTCTTCGCTGTCGCCGGTCGGGGTTAATGGATGTTGATCGAGGACGGTGATTTCGCCGTTCCAGAATTTTTCGGCCTGTTCCCTGACGATGCCCATGTTCGCGCCCGCGCCGGATTATCCGACTCGCTCGCTCGTTCGCGCAACTCGCGCCGTCGATCGCGCCGGCTATCGGGGGCGGGCGGTTGCGATCGCGCGCCGAAATAATTATGATTTTTCAGGAGTATTTGCCGCTCCAGGCGCGTAATGTTCACCGGAATTATCGAAGACCTCGGCACGGTCGCCGCGATCAAAGGCTCCCCCGCCGGCGCCGTCCTGACGCTTCGCACCGCGCTGCCGACCGCACGCATCAAGCTCGGCGAATCGATCGCGATCAATGGCGCCTGCATGACCGTCACCGCCAAAGGCAAGGGAACGATCATGATGGACGTGTCGGCGGAGTCCCTGCGCCGCACCGTGCTCGGCGATTTGAAGCCGGGCGACCGCGTCAATCTCGAACGCTGCCTGACGCTCGACAAGCTGATCGGCGGCCATCTGGTCTCCGGCCACGTCGACGGCGTCGGCCGGATCGTTTCGATCGTGCCCGAGGGCGATTCGCGCCTTTATACTTTTGAAGTTCCGGCCGCGCAGGCGCGCTACCTGGTCGAGAAAGGCTCGGTCACGCTCGACGGCGTGAGCCTGACCGTGTTCAAGATTCGCGGCCGGCGTTTTTCGGTCGCCCTGATACCCCATACGCTGAAAATGACCACGCTCGGGCGCAAGGGCCCGGGCGATCGGGTCAACGTCGAAAGCGACCTGCTGGTCAAGTACGTCGAGCGGATTCTGGGTCCCGCTTCCCGCAACGGCCGCAAACTCGGGCCGGCGCGCGCACGAATCGCGCCCGCCCCGCCGATCGGAGACGCGTTATGAGCCTGATGCAGATACCGCGCAAGATCGAATACGCGCTCCGCGCCATGATCCATCTGGCGGATAATCCCGCGGGCGTCGCGCGCGGCTCCGAAATCGCCCGCCAGGAGCATATTCCGAAGTATTATCTCGAAAAGGTGATCCGCGACCTGATGCGCCGCGGACTGGTGCGCGCGCGCCGCGGTCCCGGCGGCGGCTATCAGCTCGCCCGCCCGCCCGAGACGATCTCCTTCCGCGACGTGATCGAGGCGGTCGAAGGCCCGATCGCGCTGAATCTATGCGTCGAAGGAGCGCCGCAATGCAGTCTGCAACCGACCTGCCGGATGTTCCGCGTATGGGAGGAGGGCCAGCGGATGCTGCTCGATATCTTCTCGCACACCACGATCAGCGAGATCGCGCTGTCGCGGCCGTCGAGCCCGGCGCTGGGAGCGGCAGCCGCGCTCGCGTCGCTCCGACCGTCGTCAGTCGCGCTGGCCGCGTCGGCCAAGAACTGATCGGGTCGGCGCGCCGCACTTGAACGCCGTCACGGCTCGGTTTCGCGCCCGCGCGCTTTGCTCCGGCGAGCCGTGGGAGCCGCGTTCGCGGGTCGCCGCCCGCGCCGCGCTACTACCTGCGTAAGGACCGGACTTCCCCGTTGAACGAACTCGAACTTTCCGCCCCGGCGCCGGCTTCAGCGCGCCCGCTCCATTTCACCGAGAAAACCTTTTATCTCGAGGAATTTTACGGCAAGAGCCTGCTCTTCGCCCTGATTCCGCCGAGCGGCGAACGCCTGAGCGAACTCGATTCCCTGGTCAAAACCTTACGCGAACTGCGCCGTAACCAGACCCGCTGTATCGTGATCGCGTCGGCCAGCGCGCTGCCGAAACTGGTCAAACGGCTCGGCCGGATACTGACCGCCGCGCCCGCCACCTTCAATCCCGCCAAGGGTTTGCGCACGCGGCCCTATCCGCCCGATTCGGCGGTCGCGCAAATCTGGTCCGGATTACGCGCCGGCTCGATCGTCGTCGCCGCCGCCGAAACCGGCGATCCCGACGATCTCGTGGTCTTCGCCCAGGAACTCGCCAGCCGCTTGCGCGTCTTCAAGCTGCTGATGCTCGAGCGGACGGGGGGCTTGCGCGACAAAGAGGGCGAGATCGATTCCTTCGTCGATTTGCGCCGGATCCGCCGCGCGCTCAGTCTTGAACGCAACCAGTTGCGCCGCGCGATTATCCGTGCCGCCCGCCGCGCCCTGCGCGACGGCGTCGCTTCGGTCAATCTGACCAATCCGCGCGGCGTTTACGAGGAACTCTTCAGCTTCCTCGGCAGCGGCACCCTGCTCACCGAGCAGCGCTACGCCAACGTCCGGCAAATTTCGATCGACGACTTCGAGGAGGTCGAAACGCTGATCCGCCGCGGTCAGGCCGAAGGCTATCTGCTGCCCCGCGGCGACGCCGAAATTTCCGCCTTGCTGCCCTCGTGCTTCGGCTATCGCGTCGGCGACGAGCATCTGGCGGGAATCTGCGCGCTGCTCACCGAACCCTATCGCCGCGAACGCGCGGGTGAAATCACCGCGCTCTATACCCTCACCCGTTTCCTTGGCGAAGGCGTCGCCACCGAGCTGGTGCGCGAGGTGCTCGGGGAAGCCCGCGCGCGCCGGCTGCGCTACGTCTTCGCCTGCACTTCCGAGGAGCGCGCGGCGCGCTTTTTCGGCCGCCTGCGTTTCGGCCGCGCGCGTTTCCGCCGGGTCGCGCCCGGCACGGTCGCGGCGGCCAAATGGCGCGGCTACGAAAAATCCCGGATCGCGCGGCTGACGATTTTCCGCTGCGAACTGGCCTGAGCCGGGCTGCCCGCGTCGCCCTGCCGCGCGCCATCCGCTACGATCTCCGCCGATCCGATGGATTCGTCCGCCCCTCCCGCTTCGTCCGCCCGATTCAGCCGCGCGCCGCTCAACTGGCGCCAGCGCCTCGCGCTCGCCGCGGTGATTCTCGCGATTTCGGCCGTCAGCCTGAATCGGCTCGGCGCGGCCGACGTGTGTGGCGCCAACGAGGCCGTCGAGGCGGTCTTCCTCCAGCAGATGGTCGAGCATGGCAGACTGCTCTTTCCGCTCGAGAACGGCGTCGCCCCGATGTACAAGCCGCCGCTGTTCCATTGGACGGCGGTCGCGATCGATCGGCTCGCCGGAATCGATCGCGTTACCGCGTGGAACTTGCGGTTGCCAACCGCGCTTTACGCGATCGCCGGCGTCGTCCTGACGATCGCGCTGGCGATCGATTTTCTCGGCCCGTCAGTCGCGACGCTCGCCGGTCTGATCCTGGCCGCGTCGTACCAATACGTCGAAAACGCGCGGATCGGCCGCGTCGATATGACCCTGGCGTTCTGCGAAACGCTCGCGCTGTGCGCCTTCCTGTGGTGGTACGCGCCGCGGACTGTCACCGGCGATCCGGCGCCCGGCGATTCGCGCGGTCCCCACGCGACGCGCTATCTGCTCGCCGCCGCGCTCGGCCTCGGCGTGCTCGCGAAGGGTCCGGTGGGCGCGATCCTGCCCGCGCTGGCGATCGCGATCTTCCTCGTCGGCGAACGCCGCTGGCGCGAGCTCCTGCGCCTCGCGACCCCCGGTCCGGTCGCCACGACGATCGCGCTCGGCGCCAGTTGGTACGCCGCCTGTCTCTTCGGCCGCCGCTACGGCTTTCTCGATCGCCAGATCGGCAGCGAGAACTTCGGCCGCTTCTTCGGCGCACTGGGCGCGATGCCGCCGTGGTACTACGTCAAGCCGCTGCTGTTCAACTCGGTCCCGTTCAGTCTGCTCGCGCCGATCGCCGTCTATGCCGCGCTGCGCCGCGCTCGCGACTCGTCCGACCGCGCCGCGTCCGCCGATCCTCCCCGCCGGCCGCGCCAGAATCCGCTCTCTTTCGTCGCCAGCGTGCGCATGATGTTCCTGCCGGCGCTCGACTCGCCGGCGGCGGCGTCCGATCCGCTCGCGGCGGCGCGCGCCCGCGCGGTCGTCAGGCTCGGCGCGATTTTCTATCTCACCACGCTCGTCTTCTTCTCGATCGCCGCCTACAAACGCCGCGCCTATCTGCTGCCGGTATGGCCCCTGCTCGCGATCGTGATCGCCTGGTGGCTGACGCGGATCGCCCGCCGCCGCGCCGGCCGCTGCCTGCGCGCCGCGACCGTCGCCGCCGCGTTCGCGATGCTCGCGGTGAACTTCCTCTATCTGCCGCGCATGGAAGTCCGCGATTGCGCCAACGATTCCTTCCGCGCCGCCGCCGCCGAAATCAATCGCGTGGTCGGTCCCGCCGAGCCGCTCTACCTCTATCGCTTCGAGGACGAGCCAGCGCCCCTGCTCTTCTACCTCCATCGCCTGGCGCCACGAATCGACGGCAAACTTGGCGACGCGCCGCCCGGCTACGTTCTGGTTCCGCTTGACGTATGGAGCCGGATCCAGTCGCAGGCGCTCGATTTGCGCCCCGTCCTGACCACCTCCTCGGGCCGTCCACGCCTCGTCCTGTTGCGGCGCGGTCCCGCCTACGCCGTCCGCCGCCCGCCCGCTTCGCTCCCTGCGAGTTGAGCCACGCGCCGCCGACCTCAGATTCTCATAATTGACGCCTGCCACCGCGTCATAATCATAATCCGGCGATGACTAACGATTGATTCTGAATCAGCATTATTCAAGGCTTAAAGCACGAATCACGAAACCTTTCATGAAACGACTTGCTACCTTGGGCATTTCTTGGTAGACAGGTCCGCACTACCCGAATTCGGGAGGGGGAGTATGAAAAAACGTCTGATTCTGGCAGGAGCGGCGCTCGCCTTCGGATCGTGGGCGCTGATGGGAGCCAACGCGCGCGCGCAAACCACGATCGGCGCCTTGTCCAACTTCGCGCTGTTCCTCGACGGCAGCGGCAACGTTAACATCGGCAACGTCGCCGTGATGAGCGGCACGCCGGGCGATATTGGAGTGGACGACGGCACGGTCACGCTGGGCAACAATTCCGTCTACTCGCGCAATGTCGTTCAGGACAACGATGGCGACGGCGGCGTGTTGCAAATCGGCAACTACACCACGGTGGTCGGCGAATGCGCGACCGACAGCGGCGGCTCGATCAGTCTCGGCAAAGGCGCGAGCTGCGACGAGCAGAGCACCGATGGCAGCAGCACGAATCTCACAAATGTTGAAAATGCCGAGAACGACGAGGAAACCTTCGAGTGCGCGGCCTGGAACCAGTCGTACACCCAGTCTTTCTCATCGATTAACGTTGCGGCCAGCAAATCCTTCACCGTCACTGACACTGTCTCCGGCGGCCTGAACGTGATTTACGTGGACGCCGGCATCACTATCGGCGGTTCGGGCACTCTGATCCTTTCCGGCGGACAGTACGACCAGGTGGTCGTTCTCAATGACGGCGGTCTCACGATGGGCTACGGCTCGCACATCCTGCTCTCTGGCGGACTTCAGCCGCAGAACGTCTACATCACGGGCAATTCCCTGAACGTGCAGAATTCCTCCGTGCTCAACGGCACGATCGAATCCGAGAACGCCGGATGCACGCTCGGCAGCGGCGTGACCGCCAACGGCGCGCTGATCTGCGAAGGCGACACCAATATCGGGCCGAATCTGCGCCTCAATTTCTTTCCCACGCAGATTTCGCTTTCCGTTGGCTGCAACGACTGATAACCAGCGTCCGCTTAGCTCGCTCTCAACCGGCGAGGGGTCATTCCGGCCCTTCGCCGTTTTTAATTCCGGCGAATTAATCCGCGGCCTGGTCGTCTTGCCGGTTCGATCCTTCCGTCATTGCCGGGCTTGACCCGGCAATCCGTCTCGCCTCGCGGCGCCCGCTTCAGTGATTGCGCCGTCATGCCCGTCATTGCCGGGCTTGACCCGGCAATCCACGTCGATGGACCCTCGGGTCAAGCCCGAGGGTGACGTCCTTTGGAGTCTCGGACCAGCCGGGCGTGACTTCCCGGCGTC
>JAJXYM010000415.1 GCA_021780585.1 Deltaproteobacteria bacterium | reverse complement strand
CACTTCTCCGACGGAGTACACCCCGAGGCGCTTGATACCGAGGACCACCAGCGTCTACTCTTCGAGTCGCGAGTGGGCGACCTGTTCCAGGACGTCGTCTACCCTTCGGCGGCGCCGCTCGCGGTGTGGATCGCGACGGTGAGCGCGAACGCGCCGGCGAGCGCGGCGCCAGGCCGCTGGCAGAGGATTTTCCCGATGCGCGAAATCGAATACACTACGTCCGAGGATTTTGCCGCAAGCTGGAGGGCATGGGAATGTCGCAAGCCCGTTCGCTATTGGCGGGAGCCGCGATACTCGCGGTACTCGCGGCGCCGCTGCGCGCCCGTGCCCAGATGATCGGTCTGCCGGGTCCGAACAACGCGATGATGCCGATGTCGGCGCTGGAGCAGGCCGGTCCCGACACCGTGCAAAAGCACGGCAAGGACGCGGCCGACTCGATCCGCGACGCCAAGCGCAAATATAACGACGCCGACCCGCGCGTGCGGGTGCAGGGCCTCGAATCGCTCCGTTACGTCGACAGTCCCGACGTCAACTCGATCCTGTTCCGCGGCCTGTCGGACCCCGACGTGCGCGTGCGCATCAAGGCGATCGACGTGCTCGGCGCGCGCGGCTCGACCGACGCCGTGCCGCAGATGGCGCAGGACCTGTTCCTGCGTGAGACTCCGGCGGTCGAAAAACTCCATCTGGTGGCGGCCCTCGGGCGCATCGGCGACGAACGCGGCGCGATGCCGATTATCGAGTATCTCAAGGATACCGACGACGAGGCGAGCCGCGGCACGGCGGTTTTCGCGCTGGGCGAAATCGGCAATCCCTCCGCCAACGATATCCTGATCAAGACCGTCAGCGACGACTCCAGTCCGATGGTGCGCAAGCTCGCGCGTGAGGCGCTGGAGAAAATCGACGGCGAGCTGCCCAACCATCATACGGAAGAAGAAGCGCTGGCGCGGCGCAAAAAGCTTCAGCCAACCGACGAAAAGCTTTCCAAGCTGCGCGCGATGGACGAGGAGATCCGCGCCCATCAATATTGATCGCGCTTGCGGGCTCAGGTCGTCACGATTCCGGCGGTATGGCCGGTCGGCGCCGGCCGATGCGGAAACACTCGCGCGATCCGCGCCTCGTCCAGTCCCAGATGGGCGCTCAGGACGCGGCCGATCGGCTCGCGAAAATCGATTGTGACCGGAACGTCGCGTTCCTGGTAGAGCGCCGCCGGACTCAGCCCGCGCCAGTCTGCGTAAACGCGCCCGCCGCGCACCGGACCGCCCATCAGCCACATCACGTTGCCGTGGCCATGGTCGGTGCCGGCGTCGCCATTTTCGCGCACCGTCCGGCCGAATTCGGAGATCACGATAATCACCGTGTCGGCGTACGCCGGACCGAGCTGCCGCGCGAAATCCGCCAGCCCGTCGCCGAGCGGTTTCAGCCGCTGCGCGAGCTGGCCGCGATTCGCGCCCTGATTGACGTGCGTGTCCCATCCGCCGAGCGCCATGAAGGCGATGCGAATACTCGGGTCGCGCGCGATCAGATGGGCCAGCCGTGTCGTATCGCCGGGGAAACCGTCGGGCGGCGGCGCGCCGGCGTCGGCCGCGCGCATGTCGGCCGCCAGTTCCGCGAGCAATTTACGGCGCGCGCCGCGGCCCTCCTGATAGGCGCGACTGAGCGCGTCGCCGCCGTCATAGAGCCGGTCGAAAGCGTCCTCGACGCGCGGATTATCGAGCGGCATCGGGCGCGCCGCGCCGCGGCCGAGGGGGAGATTCGCGACCGGCATCCGCCCGCTCAGAATTCGCGGCACAATCGGTCCCAGGCTTAGCGCCTCGGTCGCGCCGTGACGGCCGGGTATTGCGGCCAGCATCCGATTCATCCAGCCGTCGGCAGTCGCCCGGACGCCGGGAGTTCCGCTCTCCATGTAGAACTGGGCGTCGAAATGCGATCGCGACGGATCCGGCGAACCGCTGGCGTGGACGAACGCCAGCGTGCCGTCCGTCCAATGCGGCATCAGCGCCGCAAGATTGGGATTGAGGCCGAAATGGCCGTCGAGATTGAGGGCGCCGTCGGGACCGCCGCCGCGCGGAATCGCGATCGTCGGGCGACTATCATAATACTGCGAATCGCCGCACGGCACGACCACGTTCAGCCCGTCGACCGCGCCGCGCATGAAGACCACCACCAGGCGTTTGCGGCTGGAATCGCCGTCGAGCGCGCGGGCCGCCCACGCGTTTGGTCCGATCAGCACGACGCCCGCGGCCGCCAGCGTCGCCGCCGCGCGCAGGAATTCGCGCCGGCCGAGCGTCGGATGTATCGGCGCGGCGGGCGGTCCGCAATCATCGCCTCGTTTGGTCATCGCCGCGACTCCGCCGGCGTCTCCAACGCGCGCCGGATCGCGTCCGTGCGCCGAGATCGTTCGGCTTCCGTCAAGCGCGCGATTTCGCCGCGCACCGCGGCCAGCGTGGTCGCCGGCGCGACGCTCCACGCCAGGAAGCCGCGCGAATAGTCACGCGCGGCGCGCGCGACCGCGTCGAACGGACGGCCGATCGCGGCGAGCGGAGTTCCGAGCGCCCCGCCGGTCCGCGTCACGACCGCCGCGGCCGCGCGCCACGGTCGCGCGAGCTCAAACTGAATCGATTTCATCGTCATCCTTTTCGCGCCTCAGCGCATCATGAATTCCGGACTGCCGAGGATCAGCGGCGCCCGGAGCCGGGGCGGCGCATTTTCGACGGCGGCGGCGGTGTGCGGCGTGAACTGATCGCCGAGCGTCATCGCGAGCGCGGCCGGATCGGGCGGCGCCGGCGGCGTGAAGTAAGCGGCCGGCCGCATCCCGCCCGGATCGCCGAAAGCGCCCGGCTCGCCAGCGACGTAATTCCGCGGCGGACGGTCGAGCGGCAGCCGTCCGGCGCCCAACGCCGTCGCGAAGCTGAGCCGCATCATCATGCCGTCCGGATTGAGCCACGCCGCGCGCGTATTGCCGTAGCCGTTGGGCGTCTGGCAGCCATACAGCGGCATCCCCATCATTGCCATCGCGCCCGCCAGCGGATTCGCGTTGAGCACCTCGACGCCGGCGGCGCGCGCGCATGAAATCACGTATTCATAGGGAGTTTTGAGCTTCGCCCCGTAATAGCGCGGGTCCGCGAACTCCGCGCTCATGAACATCGTCTCCAGCACCGCGCGGAGATCGCCGTCGCTCGCGAGGTAGCGCCGCGCCATCCGCTCGACCAGCGCCGCGGGCGGATCGTCGGCAACGAAATATTGCGCCAGCTCGAAGCTCAGATGATTCGCCGTGGCCGGACTGGCGGCGAGCAGGTCGAGCGCGCGCTCGCCCGCGCGCATACCCTCACCGGGTATCTTGCGGCCGAGCAGGGTGTGATCGCCGTAGTCGTGGCGGCGCGGATCGAAATAGAAGCCGTAGGCGTCCGCGACCGGGCCCGTCTCGTTGCCGCGCCAGCGTCGTAAGCCGTCGAAGAATCCGCCGCCCATCGCGCCGCCCCGCCGCATCCGCATCCCGATTCCCGGCCGCCGCATCGTCCATCCGGTGAGAATGTGCGCGAGCGCGATCACGTCGTCCTGGCGATAGCCGCCGTTGACGCCGAGCGTATGCAACTCCATCACCTCGCGCGCGTAGTTCTCGTTGACGCCGTCGGACTTGCCGCGCGCGCCGGGCGAACCGGGCGCGGCGTTGCGCCAGTTGTCAAGATAAAAAAGCATCGCCGGATGCTTCGCGGTCG
>JAJXYM010000185.1 GCA_021780585.1 Deltaproteobacteria bacterium | reverse complement strand
AGGCGCCAATCGCGATTCGGGCCGCCGGAGCGGACGCAGTCACGATCGCGCCGCGCGGATCCGCTGGAACCAATCCGCGATTCAATCCGTATAAGCCATAGGAGGAAGGGTGCGCCCGCGGGTCGCCGCGTACCGGAACCCAAGCGCCGCCGATTCGGGATCGGGTGGACCATGTAGTTTATGGTGCATCCGCAAGATGAGACGGCGCTTTGCATAATGCCGATCGTGGATAAGCCAAGCGGCGAGTTCAAAGGCAATCGCACGGCAACGGGCGACTAATCCGCCGGTAACCGAGGTCGATTATTGCGGTGTCGAGTCGTCGGCGGCGATGGCATGAAAGGTGCATCGAATTCGACAAATCGCGAATGGCAGTTCCGGGTCGGCAAGTCCGCCCGGTACTCGGACCAGTTCCGTAATCTGTGAAAGTGAGAAGCTGACCACGATGGATTGGGAAAACAGCGTTCTTGGATCGATTTTCGTGCCCGATGTCCTCACTCCCGAGCAATATTACGATGCGCGGCGCGACGATAGCGCGATCGCGCCCGTGAAGCGGCTGATGATGGCGGTTCTGGAAGACGCGCTGCGCTGCTTTCAAAACAATGCCGACGCTAAAAATGGGTCACGCAAGCGGCTTTTTGCCGAAGCCGAGCAATGGCTTTGCGGCGAGGACGGCGACGGTCCGTTTTCGTTCGAAACGGTATGCGAAACGCTCGGGATCGAACCCGGATTTCTGCGTTCCGGACTGCGTGACTGGCGCGATCAGCAGCTTGCGGGGAACTCGACGCGGCGGCTGGCGCGGCGTTCGCCGGTGGTCCGCAGCGGCCGGATCAGCGCGCCGACGCGACGCAGCAAGCGTGTTTCGCAGGCCGGATAACGTCACAATCGAAGCAATGATCTGCCAATTTTTTGGGCATCGGACGCGGCGGCGGCAAGCGGAAGGCGGTTGCGCCGTCGCGTCCGCTTCACGGCCGATTCGAGTAGAGCGCGCCAGCCGGCGTCTCCTTTAGTCGCCATACGGGGGTCGGAGGGGGCGGATCGGCGGCCGGATCGCCGTTTTCGATCACCAGAAAGACGCGCCGCGACCGGTCGTTCCAGAGCCGGCGCAATCCGGCGTCATCGAGGAAATAGCGGCCGCTCGCAGGCTCCATCCGCCGGCCCAGACTCAGATCGCCGCCCATTCCATCGACCACCATCACTTGTCGCCGCAAATAAAAGGCGATCGGCGAAGTATCTTCGAACGGTCCCATCACGACGACCGCATCGTCCGGCCCGGCCAATCGCGCGACGGTTCGCGCCAACGGCGCCACCGAACAGAATGGCTCCATGATTTCGAGTCCGCGATGCACCGTCCAGCTCGAGACCAGGGCCAGCGCCAGCACGCTCGCGAAGGCGGCGCGCTTGTGGCCGCGCCGCTGGCTGAGCATCCCGAACAAGCCGGCGCCGGTAAGCGCGATTAGTTCGGCCACAATCGCCGGCATCAGCGTCGCGAACGACGGCCGCGCCGCATCGGTCGCGTTGCGATATTGCTCATTGAGCACCGCATAGAGCCGGTCGGTGATCGACAGATGGGTAAAGACCAGCGCCGCCATCCATCCCAACGTCGCCAAAACCAGCATCGCGGCGAAGCCGTTGCGCGCTCCCGCCGACGGCAAGGCGACACGCGACCACCAATATCCAACCAGAATCGCCATCCCGGACAGCGCCGGCAGCGGATAATATTCGAGTCGCGACGGCGACAGGGAGAAAAAGCCGATCGCGGTGAACGTCCACGCCAGCGCGGCGATCAACAGGTCGCGATCCGGCGCGCCGCGGCGCACGTCGCTGACCGCCAGCGCCAGCGCGGGCGGCAAAAAAATTATCCAGGGCAGGAACCACGCCGCCGCCGCGCCGAGATATTCGCCGAGGCCGAGGGGAACCACGTCCAGACCGTCGCGGCCATGCGTATAGCGCAGCAACTGGCCCGCGACGAGATAGTGCGCCATCGCGCCCGGATGCCTGATTTCGGCGATCAGATGCCACGGCGCGGCCACCGCGACGAACACCGTCGCCATGCCGAGCCATTCGCTCCCGGCGACGGTTTTCAGGAAGGCGCGCAGGTCGTCGGAAAAAACCGCCGCGAGCGCCGTCGCCAGCGCCGGCAACGCCAGGCCGAGCAGCCCTTTGACCATCACCGCCAGTCCCAGCGTCACGGCCGTGATCGCGAGCATCGGGCGGCGCCGGCGCGGTCGCCGCCAGGCCGTGAAAAACGCCGCCATCGCGACGATGAACAGCGCGCTCAGCGGAACGTCCATCATCAGGGTGCGCGCATAGATGAAATAGCCGAAACAGGTCGCCAGACAGACGCTGGCGCAGCGCGCCGCCGTTTCGTCCTGCCAGAGCGTCACCAGCCAATAGAGCGCCATCACGCCGATCGCGCCCAACAGAACGATCGGCAGCCGCCCCGCCCAAGTGGTGTATCCGAACAGGCGATAGCTCGCCGACGAGAGCCAGTAGACCAGCGGCGGCTTTTCGAAGTAGGGGACGCCGTTGCAACGCGGCGTCATCAGCCGGCCGGTCAGCGCCATTTCCCGCGCCACCTCGGCGTAAACGCCTTCGTCGAAATTGTAGAAATCAGGACGGCGCGCGGCCCATCCAAACAAGGCGAAACTCGCCAGCCCGATCAGCCATGCATGGATGGCGCGCGGCCATACGGCCTCAAGCGTTTTCATCAAAGGTCGTAATCGTATGCGGAAAGATGAGGCCGAGGGCCATGCGGAAGAGCAGATTGCTGGCGCTGACGGCGAGCGACATGGTGAGCAGATCCGCCGCCGGCGCGAAGCCCTTGAAACACAGCACCATCGCCGCCTGCTCCGAACCGAGGCCCACTGGCGTCAGCGGGAGACTCGCGACCAGCAGGATCACCGGCGTGAGCGCGAGCGTCAGCCGCAACGGCACATGGAGATGAAAGGCGACCATTTCGAAATAAAAGGCGAAGCCTTGCAGCGCAAAAATGGCCGCGCGCATCATGGATAGCGTGATGAATTGCGCCGGCCGCGCCTCCCGGAACGCGCGCATCGCCGGCCAGTCGTAAAGCCGCCGCAGCGGACCGCTAGTCGGCCGCCCGCGCATCCAGAACCACGCGATCAGCCACAACCCGCCCAGCATCGCCGCGAGGAAATAGCCGGCGTGCGGCAAGCGCGATTGCGGCGCGATCGCCAGCCCCACCAGCGCCAGCGCGACCATCACCTGGAAGTCGATCAGCGCCTGGAACAGCAGTGTGCAGGCGCCGGCGAGCCAGGGAACCGCCTTGCGCCGCTTGAGGAAGACGATCAGGGCGCCGCTGGCCACGGCCACATTGACGATTTGCAGGAAATATTGCGCGGCGTTGGCTTTCAGGGTTTCCCGAAACGTCGTGCGGCCGTGAAAATAGCTGAACAGGCGCGCGAACAGCACCGTCTCGCCGAGGAACCATCCGGCGAACGCGAGCAGCGCCGTCGCCACAAACAACCCGAGGCGGGCCTTGGCCAGCGCAGTCATGATCGCGGCCAGCGGGATATCGCGCGCGACGAACCCGATAATCGTCGCCGCCGCCAGATAGGAGAGGACCGTGCGCGCACGCGGACCGATTTGCCCGACAACGGTCGCAAGCACGCCCGGCGCTGGCGTCAGCGTGGCTGGCGCGGCGGCGGCGGGCTTACGCACGGCGCGCGTCCGCCGCTTCGTCGGCGGAAGAATCCGGCTG
>JAJXYM010000242.1 GCA_021780585.1 Deltaproteobacteria bacterium | reverse complement strand
CCGCCCGCAATGGTCGCGGCCGATGCCTGCGCTGGTCGAATCCGCTAATCTTTCCTGACGCATGCGCAACGTCGTCCTGTTCGCAAAGTCGCCGCGATGGCGCGCGGTCGCGACCGGCGCCGGGGAACTGACCGCGGACGGGCGCTTCGATCCGCTCAAACGGACCGCGCGGACGCTGGCCGGCTATGCCTCAACCGACGGTGGGCGCGTCTTCGTCAAACGCGTCGGCGAAGGCTCGTGGCTCAAGGGATGGCTCACGCGATGGCGCGGATCGCGGGCGCGGCGCGCGATGCGCGGGGCGGCGATTCTGACCGCGGGCGGCTTCAACCATCCGGAGCTGCTGGCCGCCGCCGAGGCGCGATCGTTCGGCGCGGTGCGAACCAGTTTTATCGTCTGCGCGGCGCTCGCGGACGCGCGCGTGATGAACGCGGTCGTGCTGGCGGGCGGCAAGCGGGCCTTCCGGCGGCGGCGGGAGCTGTCGGCGGCGATCGCGCGGGAAATCCGCCGGCTGCATGACGCCGGGATTTATTCGCTCGATCTGCAGGAGACCAACCTGATGCTGCGTGAAGCGGCCGACGGCGGCCTGGCGATCCATTTCGTCGATCTGGAAGATGTGCGGCGCAAACGGCGGGTGGGCGAAGACTTACGCCTGCTCAATCTGGTCAATCTGGATCGGACGATCGGGCGGTTTCTCCCGCGCACGCATCGCTTGCGCTTTCTGTACGACTACCTCGGCGGCCGGCCCGAGCGCGGCGCGGCGCGCCGGATCGTCGGGCGCGCGCTGGCAATCCGGTCGCGGGCCGAACGGCGGTCGCGCGGCCGGCGGCGCTCGGGTGACGCCCGGCCAACGGCTGACGCCGCGTCGAAGCGGCTCTCGCCGGTCCGCTTCGGCGACTGAAGCACACCAACCATCGAGGACGGACGAATCATGGTTATCGAGGCGTTCCGGCGCGAATACGATCATCATACGGAGCAGGTGCATGCCGCCGGCGGCCCGAGTATCCGTGACCTGATGCTGGGGTTGAACGACGGATTGGTGGCGTCGTTCGCGGTGACGTCGGGCGTGGCGGGCGCGTTCAGCGTCGCCTCGGTCGTGATCATGGCGGGAATTTCCGAGATGCTCGGCGGGGCGGTCGCGATGGGACTGGCGGCGTTCGCCTCGGCCCGCGCCCAGCATGAATTTTACCAGAGCGAGATCAAGCGCGAGCGCGAGGAGATCGCGCGCTGGCCGGAACGCGAGCGCGAGGAGATTCGCGGCATCTACCGCAACAAGGGTTTCAGCGGCGCGCTACTCGAACAGATAATCGCGCATATCACCGCCGATCCCGCGCGCTGGAGCGACGTGATGATGCGCGAGGAGCTGGGCTTCGGCAGCGATATCGGCGAATCTCCGCTGCGCTCGGGACTGACGGTCGGGATCGCGTACCTGCTGGGCGCGATGGCGCCGGTGCTGCCGTATCTGTTCGTGGCGCCGCCGCTCGGAATCGCGGTCTCGGCGATCGCGACGGTGACGGTGCTGTTCGGCGTCGGCGCGGCGAAGACGCTGATCACGGCGCGTTCGTGGTGGCGCAGCGGGCTCGAAAGCATGGCGATCGGAATCGCGGCGGCGGCGGTGACGTTCGGCGCCGGCGCGCTATTCGCGAGCCGGCGCGGCGGCTGACGCGGACGTTATCTCCGGCGCGCGGCGGCCGGTTTTCCAGCGCGACAGATCGCGTCCAAGCAGAGCTTCCAGCGCCTCGATCTCCGGCGTGAATTGACGGCGCAACGACGCTTCCGTTTCCGGATCGAGCGGCGGAAATTTTTCGCCGCGGCCAAAGCAGAAATTCCACAGCGGCGCGCAGCGTTCGCTGAGGAAATAGAGCTTGCGCCGGCGCAGCCGCTCGCGGAATTCGCGCGCCCGCCGGGCGAGCTTATAGTTGCGCGGCGCCTCGTTCATTTCGTTGATCTTTCCGGCGCCTACGGCCGAATGCGCCAAATCGATCCGGTCGATGCCGATAAAGCCGGTCACCTGGTCGAGGTAGCCCTGCGGAGCCGCTTCGAGGTCGTCATTCAGCGCGACCAGCACGCGGTCGGCGCCGAACTTCTCGCGCCAGGCGCGGACGTGTTCGGCGTAGCGGCTGATACTGAACATATTGCCCGGCCCGTCCCAGCCGCGATGCTGCTCCATCGCTTGCGTGAACGAGACGTTGCCGAGAAAACCTTCGCGGCGCAGTTGGCGATAGTGCGAATGCAGGCGGCGCACCGGATCGCGCAGCGTGCAGATGATTTTGCACTCGGGGATATATTGTTTTATCCGGTCGCGCGCGAGCGGCGAATCGAAATAGACCGTGGCGATTTCGCCGACCGGCAAATCGGGCGGGCAATCGCGGAAATGCGCCGCGTACCATTCGATCCCGAGATCGAAATACCACAAAAAGAACTGCGTCTCCTTGACCCCGGCGGGCAGGCCGACGTGGCCGATCAGGACGCGATCGAGCCAGGTCGTCGCGGTGCGCGGCGCGCCGACGGCGATAAAATCGGGCAGGCGGAAATTGGCGTTACCGCTCATCGGCGGATTGCTCCATCAGGCTGTGCGCGCGGCGGCGGGCCGTTTTGCGCGTGAGCCGTTAATCTAAAGCTTTGCTCGATCCGCCGCCAGTACGGGGCGATTGACTCCGCCGGCCGAGCGCGGCGGCGTAGGCCGCGAGATGGCGCTCGGCAACAGCGCGCCAACTGAAGCGCTCGCGCACCATCGCGTAACCCCGCCGCCCCATCGCGTCGCGCGCGGCGGCGTCGGCAAGCAGCGCGCGGATCGCGGCCGCCCACGGGCCGGGTTCGTTGCGCTCGACCAGCAGGCCGTTGTCGCCGTGAATAACGATTTCGAGCGCGCCGCCGGCAGCGCTGGCGATCACCGGCCGTCCGCACGCCATCGATTCGAGAAACACCAGGCCGAGTCCCTCGGGCATCCGGCTGGGCATCGCGAAGCAGCTTGCGCCCTTGTAGAGCGACCATAGTTCGGCGCGCGGCCGGGCGCCGAGGATCGCGACGCGATCGGCAAGACCGCGCGCGGCGGCGATCGCGATCAATCGTTCGCGGTCGGGACCGTCGCCGGCGATCAATAAATCGACCGAGGGAAATTCCGGCGCGGCGATCGCGAACGCCTCGATCAGCAGATCGAGCGCCTTCTGGCGCAAATCGAGGCGCGCGGCGCTGAGGATATAGGGACGGTCGCGCGCGAACGGAAGCGCGGCTTCGGCGGCGGCCAGATCGACCCCACCGAGGACGATTTGGGCGCGCCGCGCGCGCCGCGAATAACGGCCGAAATAGTCGCGGGTCGCGGCCGAGAGCGCGGTCAACGCCGCCGCGCGCCGGAGCGATCGCAGGGCGCGGCGGCCGAGCTTGCCGCTGCCCCAGGAATCGTAAAGCGATTGCACGAGCGGGACCCTGGCGCGGCGGGCGGCGTCGGCGACGGTCAGGAATTTGTCCCAGGTCCAGAGATGGGAGTTGACCAGATCGGGACGGAAGGCGCGAATTCGGGCAATTAGTTCGACCGCGACCGGCTGGCGCCAAAGACGTTCCGGATGGCGAATCGAAACGGCCTTGCGGCCGGGTATTTCGGCGTAGACGATTGCGGCGCGCGCGGCGGGGGTGCGTTCGAGACCGGGCGTGACGTGCGGCGTCGAAAAAATTTCCACCTGATGGCCCATCGCGAGCAGTTCGACGGCCAGATGATCGACCAGTTCCTGGATT
>JAJXYM010000190.1 GCA_021780585.1 Deltaproteobacteria bacterium | reverse complement strand
ATCTCCAGCTCCGGATGGCGCGTGGGATCGACCAGCTCATAGCTGACCTGCGGCGAGGCGTAGGCGTATTCGCGGAACAGCGAGTCGGCCTTGACGCTGCGGCCGCCCTCGACGAAGCCGTACAGCTTGACCGGCCGCTTGAGGTTCTTGAGGACGTGCAGCGATTGCGGCGAGAGGCTGAAAGCGCCCTCGCTGGTCATGTCGAACTGGCGATGGTATTTCGCGGAGAGATAGTTGATCGCGACCAGCAGGCCCAGGAACGCCGCCGTATAGATCGCCGCGTTGGCGCCGTAACGGGTGCGGCGCGCGCCGGCGATTTCGCCGAGCGAGCCGCGGCTCGACGCCAGCCATCCGATCAGCGCGATCGCGCCGCCGATCAGGTTGACCCCCGCGAACAGCCGCGCAAACGACCCCGCCGTGAGCAGGTAGCCGAGCGCGCCGAAAGAAAGTAGTACGAGTCCGATTAGCCCGGAAAGCGCCGAAGACCGCTTCATTCCCCGCTTCGCCCTTCTAGCGCCACCGCGCCGATTCCACCGATCGTTGGGTCAGGAACAGCGCCGTCGCCACCACGCTCAGAAAGAACACCACGTCGCTGGTGTCGATCACGCCGCGCGTCATGGTCGAAAAATGCTCCGGCAGCGACAGATACTTGAGTACCGACCAGACCGCGCCGCCGCCCGCCTCCGCCGGCCATGAAATCACGAACAACAAAATCAATATTCCGAACGAGCTGATCGCCGCGATTATCTGGTTCTGCGTCAGCGAGCTGGTGAACAGCCCCACCGAGACGAACGCCAGCGACAGCAGGAACAGCCCGAGGTATCCGGCGAACATCACGCCCAGCTCCGGATTTCCGAAGACCATCAGGATGAGCGGGAAAATCCACGCCAGCGCGACCATCACGAGCGTGAACGCCGCCGCCGCCAGGAACTTTCCGGCGACGATTTCCCCCGTGCGCACCGGCGCGGTGAGCAGCAACTCGTATGTGCCGGTGCGCTTTTCCTCCGCGAACACCCGCATCGTCAGCGCCGGCATCACGATCACCAGCACGATCGACAGGTCGTGCAGCAGCGGATCGATCACCCGGTTGTTCAGGTTCATCTGCTTAAGCGTTTCCGGCTGGCCCATCATCTGGACCAACTGCACCATCTCGTCGAACTGCCGCAGCATGGCGAAAAAGAACCATCCGCCGAGCAGGATGAAAACGGTCAGCACGACATAAGCGACCGGCTGCACGAAGTAGCCGGTCAGCTCCTTGCCCGCAATCGTAAGTGTGTTACGCATGGCGATCGAATTTTCTGGCGAACATGACCGGCGCGGCTCAGGCGCTATGGCCCGCGCCCACTTCCTCGAGCGTCTCCTCGGCGCTGGCGGCCTCGGGATGGCCTTCGCGGGCGATCGCGTTGAGGAACACCTCCTCGAGCGAGGTTCCCGCCGGAATATCCTTGATTTGCTCTTCGAGCGCGACCCGGCCGTCATTGATGATCACGACCTTGTCGCAGATCTGCGAGACCTCGGGCAGAATATGGGTCGAAAGCACGATCGTGCGATCGCCCGCCAGGCCCCGGATCAGCTCGCGAATCTCATGAATCTGCCGCGGATCGAGTCCGATCGTCGGCTCGTCCAGCACCATCACGGGCGGATTGTGAACCAGCGCCTGCGCCAGTCCGACACGCTGCCGGTAGCCCTTGGAAAGCTGGCCGCAAATCCGATGCGCCATGTCGGCCAGACCGGTCACCTTGAGCACGTGGTCGAGCGCGTCGTCGATTTCCGCGCGCTTGACGCCGCGCAGTTTGGCGACGAAGCGCAGATACGCTTCCACCCGCATGTCGGAGTAAAGCGGCGGATTTTCCGGCAGATAGCCGATCCGCCGGCGCGCCTCCAGCGAATTGGTGAAAATATCGAGACCGTCGATTTCGACCGTGCCCGAAGTCGCCGGCATGAAACCGGTGATAATTCGCATCGTCGTGGTTTTGCCGGCCCCGTTGGGACCGAGGAAGCCGAGAATCTGTCCGCGCTCGGCGCGAAACGAGATATCCTTGACCGCGACGAAGCTGCCGTATGCCTTGGTTAGATGCTTGACCTCTATCATCCGCTCATCCGCCCCGCCGGCGCCGCAAAGTTCCGCGGCGGTCCCGCGCCGATCGTTAATGACGTAACGGCTGGGGTTTAATTCACGTCCGATGGTTAGTCGAATCGATTAGTTAAGCCACCCATGCCCAAACTGTCAATATCGTTAAATTAATTCGCGCCGACTTTTGCTTTGCGCGCGCGTTTCGTTACGCTGAACCGGCAAGCCTATGGCTGACGACGGCCGCATCCTCTACCTGGTCGACGGCACGTGGATCATCTTCCGCGCCTTTCACGTGCTGCCGCCGCTCAGCAATTCCCGCGGCGTTCCCACCGGCGCCACCTACGGCTTCATCCGGATGCTGCTTAAGCTGCTCAAGGACGCCCATCCCAGCCATATCGGCGTCGTGTTCGACGCGGCCGGCAAAACCTTCCGTGACGACCTGTTCGAACCGTACAAGGCCAATCGCGCCGCCACTCCGCCCGACCTCGCGCCGCAAATCCCGTATATCCAGCGGGCGGTCGCCGCGATGCGCATCCGGCCGATCGTGATCGCCGGGGTCGAGGCCGACGACGTCATCGGCACGCTCGCCCGCCGCGCCGCGCGCGCCGGCATGCAGGCCGTCATCGTCACCGGCGACAAGGACTTCAAGCAACTCGTCACGCCCGCGATCACGCTCTGGGACACGATGAACGACCGGCGCGTCGGCGTGCGCGAGGTGCGCGAGCAGTTCGGCGTCGCACCGCCCGCCGTCGTCGATATCATGGCGCTGACCGGCGACACGATCGACAACGTCAAGGGCCTGCCCGGCGTCGGCCCCAAGACCGCGTCCGCCCTGATTCAGCATTTCGGCAATCTCGACGCGCTTTTCGCGGGCCTCGATCGCCTGAGCGAGGTTAAAGGACGCATTCCCAAGGACCTCGCCGCGCGCATCGCCGCCCATCGCGGCGACGTCGAGCTGGCGCGCAAACTGGTGCGGATTGAAACCGACGTGCCGCTCGACTTCGCTCCCGAGGACCTCGTCTGGCCGGGCATCGACGCCGACGCGATGCGCGCGCTGCTGGAGGAGCTCGAGTTCCATACGATGCTGGCGGAGCTCGGCGGCGCGCCGGCAGCGCCCGTGACACGCCAGTTTGCGTTGCATCAGGTCACCGCGGATAGCGTCGCCGAGACGCTGGCGACGCTCGCCCGCGCGTCGCGCCTGGCGCTGCATCTGACGCCCGCCCACGACGATGCCAGCGCGACGCTGGCGCTCAAGTCGGCCGAAGACGAACGCATCTTCGTCTTCTCGGACGATCTGATAAAATCGGCGATACCGTTGTTAACCGCGCAATCGCCACCCAAGGCGTGCCATGATTTGAAACGCCATCTGCGTCTCGTCCAGCGGCTTGGCGGCGATCTCCGCGGCGTCGATTTTGATACGCTGATTGCCGGCTTCCTCGTAAATCCGGCCAAACCTGAACCATCACTTGAAGATTTAGCGCAATCGATTGCTCCGGCCGCCTACGCGCCGGGCGCCGCACCGGCCGCGCTTGAGGCGATCCGCGCCGCGCTCGAACCGCGCTTACGCGAGCAGGATCTCGAACGTCTGTTCACCGCAATCGAGCTGCCGGTGGCGCGCGTGTTGGCCGCGATGGAGACCGCCGGAATCGCCGTCGACGCCGCCGCGCTGGCCGCGCTTTCGGCGGAGTTCGGCGGCCATCTGACGCGGCTCGAAAGCGAATGCCATCAGCAGGCCGGCGGACCGTTCAACCTCAATTCGCCGAATCAGTTGCGCGAGGTTCTGTTCGAACGTCTCAAGCTCACCGCCCGGGGCCTCAAGAAGACCAAGAGCGGCTATTCGACCGACGCCGACGCGCTCGACAAGCTCGCCGCGATCCATCCGCTGCCCCGGCTGATTCTCGCCTACCGCGCGCTGGCGAAGCTCAAATCGACCTATTCCGACGCGCTGCCGGCGCTGATCGATCCGGCCGACGGCCGTATCCACACCTGTTTCCATCAGGCGCTCACCGCCACCGGGCGGCTGAGTTCGACCGAGCCGAATCTGCAGAATATCCCGACCCGCAGCGAGGAGGGCCGGCGGATTCGCCGCGCCTTCGTGGCGCCGGCGGGCGCGATGCTGCTATCGGCGGATTATTCGCAAATCGAACTACGCATCCTGGCCCATCTTTCGGCCGATCCGACCTTGACCGAGGCCTTCGCGCGCGGCGAAGATATCCATGCGCGCACCGCCAGCGAAGTTTTGGGCGTCGCGCCCGATCGCCTCGACGCCGAGGCGCGCCGGCGCGCCAAGGTGATCAATTTCGGCATTATCTACGGGATGGGGCCGCAGCGGCTGGCGGGCGAACTGGGCATTTCGCAGTCCGAGGCGGCGGACTATATCAAGCGTTATTTCGAACGTCTGCCCGGCGTGCGCGATTGGTTCGCACGCACGCTGGCCGAGGCGCGCGAGCGCGGCTACGTCGCCACGATGTATGGGCGGCGGCGCTATCTGCCGGATTTGAACGGGCCGCAGGGCGGCGCGCGGGCGCAAGCCGAACGGATCGCGATCAACACGCCGATCCAGGGCTGTGCGGCCGATCTGATCAAGCTGGCGATGGTCCGCTTGCATTCGGTTATCGAGGATCGGAAGCTGACGGCGCGGATTTTGCTTCAGGTGCACGACGAACTATTGCTCGAAGTCGATCGGGACAGCCTCGCGACGGTTGGCGCCGTCGTGCGCCGCGAGATGGAAGGGGCCGCGGCGTTGCGCGTGCCGCTCAGAGTCGAACTGAAATCGGGACCTAATTGGGCGGAGCTGGCGCCGGCTTAGATTTGCCGCCCATTCAGCTTGAATTTCGGCGCATTACCGCCGTCTAAACCTCTTGAGTAGAGCAACGCCCCCAGAGGCCGACGAAACCGAACTGATCCGGCGCGCCCGGCAGGGCGACAGGCAGGCCTTCGGCGCGTTGGTGGAGCGTTATCAGCGGCGGGTGGTCGGCGTCGCGCAGGCGGTGGTGCACAACCTGGACGACGCGGTGGAGCTGGCTCAGGAAACTTTCGTTCGCGCCTATGAGAATATTGGCAAATTCGAATCGCGCTCGAGCTTCTCGACCTGGCTCTATCGGATCGCGGCGAATCTCGCGATCGACTTCCGCCGTCGCGAGGGCCGCCATGTGGTCGTGCGCGGCGAGGACGCTGAGGCCGAAATCGAACGGATACCAAGCAACCGCGGCGACTCCTTTCAGGAGACCGCGCGTGGCGAGCTTCACCACCGGCTCGCGGAAGCATTGGCACAGTTGACGCCGGAGCATCGCGCCGTGATACTGCTACGGGAAGTGGAAGGCTTATCATACGATGAAATAAGCGAAATGCTTGACGTTCCGCGCGGAACGGTGATGAGCCGGCTGCATTATGCGCGCAGCCGCCTGCGTTCCCTCCTCAAAGATCTGGGCGGGGATTGAACCGCGATGGCACGATGCGAGGACATAGGGCTGTTGCTCGGCGCCTTCGAGGACGCCGAGCTCGAACCGCATGAGATGCAGGAGGTGGCGCGCCATGTCGTCGGCTGCGCCGCCTGCGAGGCCGAGCTGGCCGAATATCGCCAACTGGGCGTCGCCCTGCGCGGCGCGATGCCGCTCGCCGATCTAAGCGGCTTCTCGCGCGCGGTGGCGGCGCGGCTCGAACGAACGCCGTTACCGTTCCGAACGCGCGTCAGGAATTACTTCGGCGGCCTCGCCGAAAACTTCGGCCAGGCGCTCGCCGGCGGCGTCGCCGCGGCGGCGATCGCGATCATCACGGCCATGCTTATCACGCCCTATGCGCGCCAATTCATGCTGGACCGTCATCACGCCGTTTACGCCGATCGGATTGCGTCGGCCAAGCCAATTTCGGTCGCGGGCCAGCGCCTCGCCAGCGCGGCCGCGCCGCTGGCGCCGGCGATCGCGCCGCAACCCGAATTGGGAGCGGCGGACGCCAACGTGCAGCCGGTTGACTCGCACGCCACGGCGAGCGGCAAGAGCCGACCCAGCGCGGTGATTTCGCGGCTCGAGGCCGACAGTCCGTCGGTCGCCGTCTGGAGCGAGCCGGAAAACGACACGACCGTGATCTGGGTGCCTGATCAGCCACGCTAATCATGCTTCCACGCCGCGCCTTCGGCCCGCTGCTACCCCTGTTACTGGCCATCCTGACAGGAACCCTGGCGGGCGCCGCCTTCGCCCATGAGGACACCCACAAGGTCCGCATCAAGGTCGAAACGGTCCTTGCGGCCAACACCGCCGAAGGGATGGATCAACGGCTGGCGCATACCGCGATGGGCGATCGGTTGCGGGCGCTGTTCGAGTTCAGCACCTATCGTCTGATTTTCCATCAGCAGCAGAACACGGTATGCGGCCGGATGGTCGCGTTCGAGCTGCCCGGCGGCCAGATTTTGCATATCGCGCCACGCGCGATCGAAGACGGCATGATCGCGATGGAGCTAATCCTGTTCGACGGGCCGCGGCCGATCATGTCGACCGATCTCAAGCTGATGAATCACGGGATGCTGATTGTCGGCGGCTCGCGCTATCAGCAGGGGATGCTGATCACGACGATCACGACCGACGCGCCCGATTCAGGCGCGGCGAGCGTCACGCCGGCCAATCCGCCAACTACCAACGCCGCCGCCAGCGCACCGCCCGGCCAGCCGCAACCAGCCTCGGCGTCATCACCCCGCTAGCTGTCCGTACGAGACCCGTACCGGGTGACGACATACCCCGGCGCACGAGATCCGTCGGCCGGGGCTCACGTAGCTTCGCCTATCGTGTCATTGCGAACGCTTTTTTCTTATTCCGAGCATATTCTTCGTCATTCTGAGGCGCAGCCGGAGAACCAGCTCGCACCGATCGCGCCTCCGGCTCCGTCCGACGCTTCGGAATCCGGGCCCCCCGTCACTTCGTTCAGGGTGATCGGACAGCAGGCGCCGAATGACGGCGAAGCCGTGGCGCGGCGCGCGGCGGACCGCGTCAGCGCCCCGACGCCGGCGTCATTTGGCGCCATCGAGCGAGGCGAAAAAGAAAAGCGCCGGAGCCGAAGCTCCGGCGCTCGATAGTCACGGCGAAGCGGCGCTTCGCTCGCGCGAAGCGTCGCGCGCGGATCAGCCCTTTTTGCCGCCAGCCTCCTTGGCCGGCGCTTCGGCGGCTTTTTCACCCGCCTTCTCGCCCGCGGCTGGAGCGGCCGCTCCCTCCGCCGCGCCTTCGACCGGCGCGGCCGCGGCGACAGGCGCCTCGGCGACAGTCGGCGGCAACACGGTCACGATCGGATAGTCGGTGTCGAAGATCGGACGCACGTTGCCGGCGAAGCTGAGCGCCGAAACATGCATCACGTCATGAATCTTCAGCGGCGTAACGTCGACGTCGATCGCCTCGGGAATCTCCAGCGGCAGACATTCGACCTCGACCTGACGCTCCAGCGGCGAAAGGATTCCGCCGTCGGCGATTCCCGCCGCGCGGCCGACGAAACGCAGCGCCACCGCCACCCGCAGTGGTTTGTTGAGATCGACTTCGTAGAAATCCACGTGCAGGATTTCACCCGAGACCGGCGTGCGCTGCACTTCCTTCAGGATCACGTGCCTGGCCGCAAGCTCGGGAGACTCCGACTTGAGCCGCATGATGCGCTGGCGCGACGCCGCCGAAATTCGCGTCTTGAGTTCGGCGCCGGCGACCGCAACCGCGGTCGCGGTATGGCTGTTGCCATAAATCACCGCCGGCACCTTGCCCTCGCGGCGGATCCGGTTGATCAGCCCCTTGGGCCGCGTCTGCCTGATTTCACATCCCAATTCGACGGTTTCCATTAATTCCTCGCGCCGATCGCCGCCGGCGACGCGCCTGTGCGCGCCGCTTAGTTGAACAGCGAGCTGACCGACTCTTCGTTATGTATGCGGTTAATCGCTTCCGCCAACAATCCCGCCACCGACAGCACCTTCAGATTCGCCAGTTGCGCCTGCGCCTTGGATTTGAGCGGGATACTGTTGGTGGTGACCAGCTCCGTGATCACCGAACGGCCGATCCGATCGCAGGCCGGATCGGAGAGAATCGGATGGGTGGCGCAGGCGATCACGGCGCTGGCCCCCGCCGCCATCAGGGTACGCGCGGCCTCGGTGATGGTGCCGGCGGTGTCGATCATGTCGTCAACCAGGAGCGCGAGCGAATCGCGCACCTCGCCGACCAGTTGCATCTCGGCGACTTCGCTGGCGCGCTGGCGGCGCTTGTCGATAATCGCGAGATTGGCGTTGAGCCGGCGGGCGAAGGCGCGCGCCCGTTCGACGCCGCCCGCGTCGGGCGACACCACCGACACCTTGTGGCCGTCGATCCGCTTGCGCAGATAGTTCACCAGCACCGGCATCGCGTACAGGTTGTCCACCGGGATATTGAAAAATCCCTGAATCTGCCCGGCATGCAGATCGACCGTCAACACCCGCGACGCGCCGGCGGTGGTGATCAGGTCGGCCACCAGCTTGGCGCTGATCGGCACCCGCGGCGCGACCTTGCGGTCCTGGCGGGCGTAGCCGAAATAGGGAATCACGGCGGTGATCCGGCCGGCCGAGGCGCGCCTGAGCGCGTCCATCAGGAGCAGCAGCTCCATCAGGCTTTCGTTGGGCGGCGAACAGGTCGATTGGATCACGAAGCAATCGCCGCCGCGCACGTTCTCGCGCACCTCGATCATCACTTCGCCGTCAGGGAACCGGCCAACTTCGGCCTCGCCCAGCTTGACGCCGAGATGCTCGCAGACCTCGCGCGCCAGCGCCGGATTCGAGTTGCCGGTGAAAATCTCCAGTTGATCCTTGGCCCGTTCCGACATTTCAGTCGTCGCTTCCCTCGCTCGTTTGCCTGCGTATCGCTTCCGGCGTCCGTCCAAATTCGGCGCCGGCGCAATTCCGTCGCGCGGATGCGGCGTTTCGGCGGGCGGCGAATGGCTGGGCGGGAAGGACTCGAACCTTCGAATGCCAGGTCCAAAGCCTGGTGCCTTACCAGCTTGGCGACCGCCCAGCGAACTTGCGACGGTCCGGCGATCGCCGCCCCGGCCCATCCCTCAAACCGCAAACGCGCGCCGCCCGCCAAGATTCGTCTGGCGGGCAGCGTCGTCAGTATACCATTAATCATCCGGCGCGCCGCGCATCCCGACCGTGCGTACCATTCCCGCCCGGATCGTCGCCACGCGACCGAAAGATATGCCCGCCGATGTTATTTTCCGCCTCCGCGGCTGTCAATCAGCGCCGCAATGACTCGTTAATCCGCGCGTCACGCGCTCCACAGGGTCGCTGGAAAGACGCGCAGGGCCGGTTCGCGCTGGCGCAATTCCGCCGCGACCGTCGCGGACTCCTCGAATGAGCGGAAAATCCCGAACACGCCCGCGCCGCTGCCGGTCATCGCGGCCGCGCGCGCGCCCAACGTCTCGAACAGCGCCTTGACCCGCCCGATCTCGGGCCAACGCGCGATCGCCGCCCGCGCCAAATCGTTGACCATCAGCTCCGCGCGAAAGTCGCCCGCGAGCAGCGCCGCGACGTCGGCTTCAGGCGCGGGACCGCTCCAATCCGCAGGTTCAAGCTCGCGATAGACCAGCGCGGTCGGCGCCTCGATCGGCGGCACGACCAGCACTATCGGCAGCGCGGGCGGCGCCGCGAGCGGGATGATTCGCTCGCCGATGCCGCGTACATGAGCGGGCGCCGGAGCGAGAAAAAACGGCACGTCGGCCCCCAATTTCGCGGCCAACCCGACCATCCGCCGCGACATAAGGAGATTTGGCGCGTCCGCCTTGACACGCGACATCGCGGCCAGCATCCGGAGCACCGCGCCGGCGTCGCTCGACCCGCCGCCGAGACCGGCTCCGGCCGGAATCGCCTTGTGCAGCTCGATCACGAGCTCGCGGTCGCATCCGAATTCGGCGACGAAGGCGTGGGCGGCGCGGACGGCAAGATTACGTTCGTCGGCCGGCAGATCTCCAAGGTTGCCGCGAATCGATACGGCGCCGGGTCGTCCGTCGCGCGCCTCGAGCGCGACCCGATCGCCGAGCGTAATCGGGACAAAGAGCGAATCGAGCTCGTGATAGCCGTCGGCGCGGCGACCGATCACGCGCAGAAATAGATTGATCTTCGCCGGAGCGAACGCGCTGAGCAGCTTGACCATCGCGGATGCGGGGCGGTCCCTTCGATCGCGAGCGGAGGGCCGCGCTAGAACGACGCGGGCCGCGAGCGCGCATAGGCCCGCCGCGCGTCGTTACGGATTAGGCCGATAAAGCCCGTGAAAGTCAGCACCAACCCGATCACGGCGAGCACCTGACCGGTGATAAACGTCGCGTGATAAAAGTCCATCCGGGCGCTCGCATAGGAAACCCGATTCTGCGCGCGATTGAACGGTTCGAGCACGGCGCCGTCGGCGTCGGCGGCGTTGAGCTCGTCGAAAACGCGATTACCGGCGTCGGCCGAAGCTTTGGGCTGATGCGCTTCGGCGGCGATAATCGCGTTGTATTCCTGGGTCTTTTGCCAGCCGACGATCCAGTTGCCGGCGCCGAGCGCGAGCAACGCCACGCCGAAGACCACGCGCCAGTCGCGGTAGATGTCAGGCGGTTTCATCGCGGACTATCTTACAGGTTAGTCGCCGCACGAACGAATTCAACGGTCCGGGATTCGGTCGCCCGGGCGGCCGACGATTGCCCGATCGTGAAGGCGGCGGCTATCATGAGCATCAGGGCACGCGTCCGCCACGACGGCGGGCCGGGCGCGAAGGATGATTCGCGAGTCCCGCGGAGCCGAGCGCGCCGTCGCCCAGCCCCGGTCTCACGCGGTCTAACGACCCTCGCGGCGTACACGATTAGGACGACGGCCGGCGCGCCTGCGGCCGGCGGAAATTTGATGATCGATCCGAAACTGAATGCATTGCTGGAGCGTTTCGCGCGGGGCGATCGGCTGGCTCTGGCGCGCCTGATCACGCTGGTCGAGAATCGTTCGGCCGAGGTCAGCGCGGTGATGGAACGGATTTATGCGCGCACCGGCCACGCCAATATCCTCGGCGTCACCGGCGCGCCGGGAGCGGGCAAATCCACGCTGGTCAACCGGCTGGTGGGGCAGTATCGCGCGCAGGGCAAGCTCGTCGCGGTGCTCGCGATCGATCCGTCAAGCCCGTTTTCGGGCGGCGCGGTGTTGGGCGATCGCGTGCGCATGACCGACCATTACCGCGACTCCGGAGTCTATATCCGCAGCCTCTCGACCCGCGGCCATCATGGCGGCCTGAGCCGGGCGGCGCGCGAAATCGTCAAGCTGCTCGACGCCTTCGGTCATGACGTGATCATCATCGAAACGGTCGGCGTCGGCCAGACCGAGCTGAGCGTGATGGACCTGGCCGAGACCACGGTCGTCGTCACCGTGCCCGAGGGCGGCGACAGCGTGCAGATAATGAAGGCGGGGCTCAACGAAATCGCCGACGTGTTCGTGGTCAACAAAGCCGATCGCGACGGCGCCGATCGGATTAAGGCGGAGCTCGAATTGAGCGTCCATCTGCGGCCGGCGGACGCCGGATGGCGTCCGCTGGTGGTGATGACGCAGGCGGCGAACAACGTCGGCGTGGACGCGCTGGTCGCGGCGATCGCGCGTCACGGCGAATATCTGCGGGCGCATCACGACGCGGCGCGCGATCGCGAGCGGCGGGTGCGCGAATTCGTCGAGGTGCTGACTTCGGAACTCGAGGAGCGCGCTGAGCGGGGTTTGCGCGACGGCGCTCCCGGCGCGGACCAAATCGTCGCGCAGATTCGCGAGGGCGCGGTCAATCCTTACGGCGCGGCGCGCAAACTGATCGAGGATCGCGCGGCGCTGGCGGATTTACTGGGCGCGGGCGCGACCCGCGCGGCCGGGGAGTAAAACGGACACGATGGCCCTCGGACGCAAGCATCATCCCAACGGACGGTTGTTCGCGGTCGGCGATATCCACGGATGTCCCGACGAACTTGGCGCGATGCTCAAGGCGATCGCGCCGGCGCGCGACGACACCGTGATCTTCGTCGGCGACTACGTCGATCGCGGCCCCTCCGCGCGCGACGTGATCGAAATGCTGATCGACCTGGCGCGTGGCCCCGCCGAAACCGTCTTCCTCAAGGGCAACCATGAGGACATGATGCTGTCGTTTCTCGGCCTGCCCGGCCATTACGGCGACTCGTTCCTGTTCAACGGCGGAGCGCAGACGCTCGACAGTTACGGAATCGGAGAAGCGGCGCTGGAGGGCGCGCCCGAGATGCTGCCGGCGACCCATCTCGAATTCCTCAAAGGCCTCGCGACGAGCTATTACCGGCCGCCGTACCTGTTCGTCCACGCCGGCATCCAGCCGACCCGCCCGCTCGAGGAGCAGAACGTCGAGGATATGCTCTGGATCCGCCAGGAGTTCATCTTCAACGCGCATCTGCTGGGCGCGACCGTCGTCTTCGGGCATACCCCGATGCGCACGGTGATGGTGGATCTGCCGTACAAACTCGGCATCGACACCGGCCTGGTATATGGCGGCAAGCTGACCTGTCTCGAATTCAGCGAGGGCGTGGCGTATCAGGTGGGACGCGGCAACCGTCAGGTCAAATCGCTGTCGGTCAACGTGCGCTGATCGATTCAGCCGCGCGCGTCTTCCGTAGACGGCGCGGTCCGGCTATTCTTATCCGCTCGGTGGCGGCGTAGCTCAGTTGGTTAGAGCATGCGGCTCATATCCGCAGTGTCGCAGGTTCGACTCCTGCCGCCGCCACCAAACTTCTTCGCAACGGCGAGAAGTGATTTCGGCTTACTCGCCTTAAACCCACCGAAGCTCTTGGTTTGCGCAATGCCGGTTCTGGTGCCGGTTGGAGGTGCGGTTCTGGTGCTGCCCGTTCGGTGGCCCCACTGTTCCTCAAAACCGCTCTCCTCTACTAAATCGCTAAAAGGGTCAACTAAGCCCTTGGTATTTCGTGACCAAACCGACGCCGGGATCCGCTGATTCGGAGCAATTCCGATCACGAAAACGTATATAGTCAGCCACGCTTTGCGGTGTGATTATGAAGCACAACCAATAGGTCAAAGCGGAAAAAGATAAGGGAATGAGGACATTCGGGCAAGTGATTGTTGAGGCGCGCTGCGGCTCATGCTGGCGCGGGTCCCGTACTGTGCGAGCAGTTGTTGGTAATCCCCGCTCGCGTACCGGCTGCGGCTTTCAGAGCGGTGAATTAACTTTGGTGCCGGCGGCGCTGCATCAGCGCCATCCGCAACGTATCCAGCGCGAGCTTGCGATCAATCTGTTCGCTCATGGACTAGCCCCACTATCTGGCGTGAAAACACGTCGATAATCACCGCCAGCTAGAGCCAGCCTTGCAGGGTCCAGAGATAAGTCATATAGGTCACTTGGGAACCTCTACACAAGGCAGATTGTGTCACACTGAGCGAAAGCTGCTGTAGCGAATGGGTCCCGGTGCCGGGTTTTTTTGGGATTCTTGTATCTTAAATTCAGCGGATGAGAGATGGAGCAAAATTTGGGCGCGGCAGACCGCCATCCCATGGCTGGAGTTAGTGGTGGTGTGCGATATTGGCGCTCGGGCCGGGCCCGCAAACCACGCGCGCGCATCAGCCGGGCGATCCACTTGCGTCCCCGAAAACCTTGAGGAGGTCGCGGGCAACGGCGGGCGGGAAATCCGGGATTGGCTTGCCGTTGCCGGAGCCGTGCGAGACCACCTAAAAGCACGCGTTCTCGCTTAAGAACCCATCCCGCAATGGGCAACCAGCACCGGTGTGATGGCGTGAACGTAGCGTCTGGACAATTTCAATTCGGTCATCGAGGGGAAGTGGCAGCGCGCGAGGACTGCTCGTAAAGACTATGAGTTATCCCGGGCGAAGAATGGGAAACCGTCGGCGCACCTCACGTGAACGTAAGACACGCTCAACAGGAAAAGTGAGCAACCGGAGGGTTGGAGCCGAATCGACATTCTCGTCTTTTTTACAATGGGGGCCTGAACCAGCAGCAGGTCCCGATGGCCATAGGGCGCAGAAATTCAATTCAGCTATTCGAGCACAAACCCCTCATAGCCCTTGGCCGCTACCTCATCACACTTTGTCCGATAGGCTTTGGCGCCGCCGAGGTACATCAGGACGGTGCGTTTTTTTCCTTCGATGTTCGCCCCAAAAAACCAGGAAGCGGTCTCGGATAAGAGCGTGCCAGCGGCCAGCTCGTTGACATGCTCCGTCCACGCTTTTTCCGCCTGCTCGCTGGCTGCTATGCGCTCAAAGCCTTGCTCCCGCATATATCGAATGCAATCAGTGGCCCACTCGACATTCTGCTCGATACATCTCGGCATATTGCAGAACGTCGCCCCATTATGGGGCCCGACCAGGGTGATGAGATTTGGAAAGCCCGCGCTCTGAATGCCAAGGTACGTGCTTGGACCATCGGCCCACTTGTCCTTGAGCGACTGCCCGCCTTCGCCGCGGATATCGATTCTGGTCAACGGCCCCGTCACCGCATCAAAACCCGTGGCATATATGATTATGTCCAGTTCGTACTCGGCATCACCGGTCTTGACGCCCTTGGGCGTGATCCGCTCGATTGGTGATTCGCGGAGATCAACCAATAAGACATTGTCCCGATTGAACTGCTCGTAGTAGCCGCTCTCCAACGGGACGCGCTTGGTCCCAAACCGATGGTCCTTGGGCACCAGCTTTTCCGCGACCACCGGATCCTTGACGCGTTCGCGGATCTTCTGGCGGACGAACTCGCCGAAAATCTCATTGGCCTCCTTGTTGCTCATTATATCCCGAAAATTTCCCAGCCATTTGCTGAAACCCGGTTGAGCCCATAGTTCCTCGAACCGTGCCTGCCGTTCTTCCGACGATACTTCAAAGAGCGATCGTGGATCGAAGTCATGAATAAAGCCGGCGAAGGTTTCGCGCGTTCTTTTGAAAATTTCAGGATAGCTAGCTTTGATCCTGGCCTGGGTCTCGGGATCGATCGGCCCGTTGCGCAGGGGCGCGCAATAATTCGCCGTGCGCTGGAAGACAGTCAGATGGCCGACCTCCTTGGCGATTTCCGTTATGAGCTGGACCG